>CBDUBY010000142.1:0-9043 GCA_965365505.1 uncultured Pyrinomonadaceae bacterium
CAAGCACCTGATTTTCCGATTCGGCTAAGGCTCGCGCCACGTCCGGGTGAACTCTTAAAGTCGTCTGCCGAACATCGTCAACCGATTTCGCCAGGCGTCTCGCTTCTTCGAGAATCTCGTAACAAACGGTTTGCGCCGATTTCACCCAACCCGCGCCTTCGCAGTAATCGCACGGTTCGCACATCGTTCTTTCCAACGACTGCTTGACGCGCTTGCGGGTCATAATTATCAAACCGAAATCGTTGAATGATAAGACTTTGGTCGGCGACTTGTCGCCCTGCAACGCTTCCTGCAACGCTTGGGAAACTTTGTTGCGGTTGCGGCGGTCTTCCATATCAATCAAATCGAGAACGATGATTCCGCCCAAATCGCGCAGACGAATCTGGCGGGCGATTTCGTCAACCGCTTCCATATTCGTCTTCGTAATCGTATCTTCGAGCCTGGCATTTCCCTTGCCGACGAATTTGCCGGTGTTGACATCAATCGCTACCAGAGCTTCGGTTTGATTGATGACGAGATAGCCGCCGGATTTTAACCAAACACGCGGCTTTAAGGCTTTATCAACTTCTTCCTGCACGCCGTAGGCTTCGAGAATCGGTTCTTCTCGCGTATAGAGTTTGACGCGTTTCATCATTCTCGGCTGAATGCGGTTGATGAATTCGACGATTCGCAGATATTCTTCTTCCGAATCAACGCGAATCGCCGTGAATTCGTCGGAAAGTTGATCGCGCAGAAGGCGTTGAATAATATCCAAATCCTGATGCACGAGCGCGGGCGATTTCGCCTTTTCCGCCGTCTTTTTCATATCCATCCACGTTCGGACGAGATACCGCGCATCTTGTCGCAAATCCTGTTCGGGAACACCGATACCAGCCGTGCGAACGATGAAGCCGCCGCTTGGCACTTCTTCCTCGCTGCGGATTTTTTGAATCGCAACTCTTAAACGGCTGCGTTCGCTCGCTGATTCGATTTTGCGTGAAACTCCGAGATGTTCAATCGTCGGCATATAAACCAAAAAGCGTCCGGGCAGAGCGATGTGCGAAGTGATTCGCGCTCCCTTTTTGGCAATCGGTTCTTTGGCGATTTGGACGAGAATTTCCTGACCTTCGCGCAGTAAATCCGTAATCGTCGGCTGACTGCCGCGCTGTTCGCGCCGTCCGCTGCCGCGTTCACGATTATTGCGCGGGTTATCGTTTCGATTGTCGTTGCGATTATCGTTTCGGTCGCCGCCGCGATAACCGCTCGTTCGGCTGTTTTCAACGGCTCGGGCGTTTTCGACCGGCAAATCCGACTCGACGGATTCGCTTCTCGCCATCGGTCTTTCATCTCTGGCTGGTCGGTCGTCCGCTTCTGATTTTCCTCCGCGTTCCGGCTCGCCGGGGCGACGACGATTGCGACCGCCGCGCCGCACTGCCATTTCCGCCGTCGAATTCGGTTCTCTGACGCTCGCTTCGGCATCGGCTGGCGCGGCATCGGTTTTCGCCGTTCGTTTGCCGCCGCGATTTTTCTTTTTACTCGCCGGAGCTTTTGTTTTCGGTTCCGCTTCGCCGTCTGCATTGTCAGCCGATTTCTTAGATTTCCCTGCCGGTTTTTTCTGCGACTTTGTTGCGGCTGAGTCCGCATTAGCCGCTTCGGATTGATTTGCAGTTTCCGTTTCGCCCGTTTGCCCGACGGCTTTTTGTTTATTTCTGCCGCGACTGCTTTTTGATTTTTGCGCCACGGCAGGCTGTTGTTGTTCGTCGTCGTCATCGGCGATGCGTTCAAAACCGTTCGGCGCGTCCGTTACCGAACCGAGCAGCGAGCCGACTTCCGTCGTCGCCGCGCTTTCCATATCAAATTCGACGGCGCGAACTTTATCAACAATCGCTTCCTGCCGATACGCATCTTTGAACAAATCGCCCGTGTCTTCGTCGTCAATGATGCGCTCGAAACCCGAATCTTCCATTTGAAAAAGCGTCGCCGATTCAAAAACCGGCGCGTCTTCGGCTTCATCTAACTCTTCAGCCGAATTCCGAACCGGCGTTTCGATGAAGTTATCTTCAAAGTTTTCGGCAAAGTCCTCTTCGGAGAAGCCGCCCGTGATTTTTTCGGCGGAAATCGGCTGTGCTGCCTGATTTTCTTTTTCCTTTTTGTCGCGCCGCGATCTTCCGCCGCGCCGGTTGTCACGTTTGTCCGAAGTTGGAAGTTCTCCGCCTGATTCTTCTTTTATTTCCTCAATCGGCTCGACTTCGGCGACAGTTTCCGCGCCGGTTTCGATTACCATCGGCTCGGCGATGTCCTGCACGGCTTCCATCTGTTTTTCGCGTTCGAGTCTGGCTTTTTGAATTTGGTCGTTGGCTTCGCGGCGAAGCTCTTCGGGCGAGGCTTTTTTCGATTTCTCCATCACGATGCGCTCGATTTCTTCTTCTTCATCGAAAAAGTCGGACACATAAAGAAACGCATCGCGCTCTAAACCGATTTCGACGAACGCCGACTGCATTCCGGGCAGAACCCTCATCACGCGACCTTTATAAATATTGCCGACAATACCGGAATTTTCCTCGTCGCCGCGTTCGATGTAAAACTCCGACACGCGCCCGTTATCGAGAATGGCAATTTTCTTCTCGCGTCCGTTGACGCTGATAATCATTTCTTTTGACATATTCTTAGAAATTTTTCGGTGACATTTTCAGGCGGCGGCGTTTTGAAATTTGAGATTTGAAGATTCCGATTTGCGGAATCTTCAAAACACTTAACACTTCCAGCCCGTTTGTTTTTTGATTTGCTTGCAGCGAAAATTTGTTTTCGACAAACGTCGCCTGATTTTGTGTTTCGGAGTTTCGGACTTTACGCTTTTTGATTACGAGAAATTTTACAAACCGGTATTATCAGCTCGATTGTCGAACTGATTTTGCGGCTTTTACTTGTTTGATATTAGTTTCGGATATGTATTCCGAAACAATCGGAGTCTTGAGTTTTCTCACAAAGGAATCTCGTTTTTCCTCAAAAGCGATAAACGAATCGCCTTTTCTCAAACAGGGAGCGCGTAATTTTTATTTCGTCGCGCTCGAACCTGTCTGGAAAATTTTAAATTTGTAAAAATCTTTGTAATCTTCAGCGTTTGCCCTTTCTAAATCGTCCAACAAAATCCTTTCAGCAAACTTCGCATAGTATAGAGGACTTCGCCGAAAAAGGAAACTATTAATTGTCAATTGCCGAGCGGTTAATTGTTAAATGTCCGACGGCGCAGTTACAATTAACCATTACCAACTAGCGATTGACTAAATTATGGAAATTTATTTTCAGCTAATCACCGACGCGGAAACCCTGCGGAAAGCGTGTGAAAATTTAAAGAATGAAGACGTTTTGGGCTTTGATACCGAAACGACCGAACTTAGCCCGTATGACGGCGATATCCGTTTGGTGCAGTTAAGCACGGGCAAAGATACGAAAGTTATTGATTTAAAACCGTTTGCCGCACGCGGCGATTTGCGAACTTCCGAAGAACTCGCGCCGCTGCGTGAGTTGCTCGCCGCGCCAAAACCGATAAAAATCGCGCACAACGCTAAATTCGATGCAAAATGGATTTCGCATCATTTAAACGTGCAGATTGGCGGAGTTTTCGACACGCTTCTCGCCAGCCAATTGATTGCGGCAGGCGACGACGGACGAAGGCATTCTCTGGCTGATGTGACGAGTCATTTTCTCGGCACGGAACTCGACAAGTCGGAACAAGTCAGCGATTGGAGCCAAACGGAACTTTCGCAATCGCAAATCGAATACGCCGCCAGAGATGCGGCAACGATGATTCCGCTCAGGGAAAAAATCGTCGAAAGATTGAAAGCCGATGAATTGATAAAGGTCGCTAAATTGGAATTCGATTGCGTTCTCCCAATCGCTCAAATGGAACTCAACGGCTTTTATCTGGACGCGGCGCGTTGGCGCGAACAACTCGAACGGGTGAAAGTCGTGCAGGGAAAAGTCGCCGAAGAACTGCAACAACTGTTGTCAGCGGGCGTAGCGCAAGCCTCGCTTTTCGGCATCTCGGAAATCAATCTCGACTCGCAAACACAAGTCACCGACGCGCTCAAAAACCTCGGCGTTCCCGTTCCCGAAACCACTCGCGGCTGGCAATTGCAGCCGCTCGCCGCCGATTATCCGGTCGTCGCAAAACTCCTGGAATATCGCGGCGTGGCGAAATCTCTGTCGAGCTTCGGCGAAACAATTTTAGAATTCATCAACCCGAAAACCGGCAGACTGCACGCCGACTTTCGCCAAATCGGTGCGCCGACCGGCAGATTTTCGTGTTCAAAACCAAACATTCAGCAAATACCGCACGAAGAAAATTATCGCCGCTGTTTCCGCGCACCCGAAGGAAAGAAATTAATCATCGCCGATTATTCTCAAGTCGAACTCAGAATTTTAGCCGAATTTTCAAAGGACGAAAATTTTATCAAAGCCTTCATCTCAGGCGAAGATTTCCACACGACCGCCGCCGCGCAAGTCTTCAATGTTAAACCCGAAGACGTAACATCAGACCAACGCTCGTTCGCCAAACGTCTGAATTTCGGCGTCGTCTACGGCATCGGCTCGCAGCGTTTCGCAATGATGACCGGACTTTCGCAATCAAACGCCGAAGACATTATGCGCCGTTATTTTGCGACGTATCGCGGACTCGATTCGTGGCTCAGAGAAGCGGCGCGAAAGGTCATTACCGACCGCCAAGCCAGAACCGCTTCGGGCAGATTGTCGCGTTTCCGCTTTGACGAAGATGACCGCAAGGCAATTTCGCTGGCGCAGAGAAACGGCAAGAATATGCCGATTCAGGGAACATCGGCTGACGTTCTAAAACGCGCTCTGCATCTATTACACGAAAAAATCGCCGGAACATCAGCGCGTCTGGTCAACATCGTCCACGACGAAATTATCGTCGAAGCCGACGCGAACGACGCGGAAACGGCGGCGGAGAAATTGGAGAGAGCGATGTGCGCGGCGGGCGAAGAATATATCAGCCGCGTTCCCGTAAAAGTTGATGTGAAAATTGCCGATGAGTGGGCGAAATAATTTAGGTATTTCGCCGGTTAACGGCTCAGATTTCGGATTTTCAAACAGTTTCTAAACGACTTCGTAATAAACCTTCTCGCGTTTTCTGTTACCGATTATATTCGTTTCGACGAATTCCGGTTGTTGAAACGCCTGCTTCCAACTCTCTGACACATTCCCATTTTTTCCCGGCAATCGTTTTTCTATTCGATTGCTTTGGTTGAAAAGTTTTGATTGCGAACCGGCGGTTTTACCCGAAGCGGCTGATTTAAGTGCCGGTATCAAACCGGCGATTAAATTTGAAGTGTCTTTGATGATTTTTGTCAGGCGCAGTTCCGAACGATGTAAGTTTCGATGACGTTGCCGGAGTTCGGTTTCGGCGCGGCGCAAAGCGATAAGACGCGCAATGCGGGTCAGGAAAAAATGTCGGCTGCCGTTTTTCTCAAAATAATCGTCTGCTCCGGCACGAAATGCTTCGGCGACGAAATCGCCGTTTTGATTGTCCGCGTCGCCCATCAATATGAACAGCGCGTTGTGCAGGTTTTTGTCGGCGCGTATCATATAACACAATTGAACCCCGGAAATGTCGGGCAGCGCGGCTTCGCATAAAATTAAATCGGGGCGCACACGCCGAGCGGCACAAAAACCGCCGTCACCGCCCTTGGCAATCAAAACGTCGCAGCCCGCATTTTGAAGCATTGAATAGACATCCGCCCGCCAATCCGAATCATTTTCAATCAAAAGAATCGTAAATTGATTTTGTGAATTTTCCATAAAATTGTTTTAGATGTTAAAGCAAATTCAAACATTGACGCAATAGGAATTTAACTGCGGGAGAGCTAATCGTCAATGTTTGGTAAATTTGTCGGTGCAAGCATTGTGCCGCCCGTCAAATTCATACAATACATATAAAATCAAACAATTTGGCAGCAGAAATTTCCAGCCTGAAATGCCGTGCTTCTTGCGGGTTGGGGCGAACGGCTACATTTGCCGCCGCCGGATGCGGCGTTTTTCCGCAAATAAATATAACCGTTAATTTTCACTTCGGCGGCGCAATTTTACTTTGGCGAAAATCGCCATAAATCACGTTAAAATATTAATTTCTATTGACACTGAGATATTTATGTTTTAGTGTTTTAGCGCACATAGTAGTTTCTTTTTCTGTAAAACTCTCGACTGATTATTTGGTTATTTTGTTTATTTCTCGTTATCTTTTTTGATTTTTATTACAGCAAGAAAAGAAATGCCTTCTGTTGTCAACTTAAATGATGTGCTGAGAAATCATCTGCTCGCTGCATTGCCCGCCGATGAATTCGTGCGCGTCCAATCCAAATTAGAACCGATCACGCTTCGGCTCGGTCAAGTTTTGTATGAATCCGGCGATATAATGGATTATGCCTATTTTCCAACGACGACGATTATCTCGATGCTTTGTATTCTGGAAAACGGCACGACCATCGAAATCGGCGTGGTCGGAAAAGACGGGTTAGTCGGAAACGCACTGTTTATGGGCGGCGACGCGGCGACGAACCGGGCGGTAATTCAGTGTTCGGGCGAGGCTTTCAGACTAAAGTCAAAAGACTTAAAATCAGAGTTCGCGCTCGACGGTAAATTTCAGAAGATGCTGCTGCGTTACACGCAGGCATTGATGACACAAATCTCCCAGACCGCCGTCTGTAACCGTCTTCATACCGTCGAACAACAGCTTTGCCGCTGGCTGCTCTTTATCCACGACCGTCTAAACTCGGACGAATTGATGGTTACGCACGAACAAATCTCGAATATGCTGGGCGTGCGCCGCGAAGGAATAACGCTGTCTACTCAAAAACTGGCGAAACGAAACTTAATTATAAATATGCGCGGAACCATCAGAATAATTGACCGTCAGGGATTGGAAGGCGCCGTGTGCGAATGCTATGAAGTGGTCAACAAAGAATACACTCGACTTCTCGGCAGAAGCATCTCCAAAAATTTCAACTAAAGCGAATTTCCACAGCACGCGACCGACGGCTTTTGACTTGACGCGCCGACGATGTGCAAACTTACAAATAATTAAATCATCAATACAAAACGATTAAAGCAAGGAAACGGTTTTTCATTTCCCAATTCAACGTTTTTTTTGCGAAAATGACTTTATGAAAAAATTATCAGTTTTGTCAGTAATTTTCAGTCTGCTTGTCGGCATCGCGCCGCTTGCCCGCGCCGATGAAGGAATGTGGACTTTCGATAATCCGCCGCTCAAACAATGGAAAGAGCGATACAATTTCGAGCCGACCGCCGAATGGCTGGAACGAGTTCGGCTGGCATCTGTCAGATTAAACGACGGTGGTTCGGGCAGTTTCGTTTCGCCGGACGGATTGATTATTACCAATCAGCACGTCGCGAGTTCGCAGTTGACGAAACTTTCAACCAAGGAAAAAGATTTAATCAAAGACGGTTTTTACGCGCCGACTCGCGCCGACGAACTGAAAACTGCTGACCTCGAAGTCAATCAGCTCGTTTCGTTTGAAAATGTCACGGAGCGCGTGCAGTCTGCCGTCAAAGCAGGCGCAAACGATAAAGACGCGAACGCCCAACGCCGCGCGGCGATTTCATTAATCGAAAAGGAATCAACCGACAAGACCGGCTTGAAAAGCGAAGTAATTTCCCTTTACAACGGCGGCGAATACTGGCTTTACCGCAATAAAAAATACACGGATGTGCGCGTCGTTTTCGCGCCCGAAGAACAAATCGCATTCTTTGGCGGCGATTATGATAATTTCACGTTTCCGCGTCACGATTTGGATATTACGTTTCTCCGCGCTTACGAAAACGGACAACCGGCGAAAACTCCGCAGTATTTCAAATGGTCGGAAACCGGACCGACCGATGAAGAATTCGTAATCGCTTCGGGCTATCCGGGTTCGACGGCTCGGCTTTTGACCGTTTCGCAGCTCGCTTATCAACGCGATTTCGGCAATCCTTTACAGAAGCAAGTTTGGACTTCTCAGCTTAACGCGCTCGAAAATTATTCAAAATTGGGAACCGAACAGGCGCGGCAGGCGAGCGGCGCGATTCGTTCGCGCACCAACGCGCTCAAACGCCTTACGGGACAGCAGGAAGGTTTGACGAATCCGCGAATGTTCGCCAAAAAAGAAGCCGAAGAAAAAGCTCTCAAGGAAGGCTTGGCGAAAAACGCTTCGCTCGAAAAAGAATACGCGCCCGCCTGGACACAGATTTCCGATGCTTATACCCAGCTTCCGGCAATGTCGAAGCGCATCGCTTTTTCAACTCTTTCGCCGTCCAGACTCGGCACGATTGCTTCGCAGCTAGTTCGTTACAGCGATGAAATCAAAAAGCCGAACAACGAGCGTTATCCCGAATTCGGCGACGCCAGACTCGAATCTTTCAAAACCGGACTGCTTTCGCCCGCGCCGATTTATCCTGAAATGGAAGAATTTCTGCTGACCGCGTGGCTCGACGAAGCGGTGAAAACGCTTGGCGCAAACGACCCGTTTGTGAAAGCGGCAATCGGCGACGCGAATGCTTCAGAAGTCGTCAAACGAGCGGTGACGGAAACAAAATTAAAAGATGTCGCGGCGAGAAAAGCTCTGCTCGACGGCGGCGCGGAAGCGATTGCAAAATCAACCGACCCGATGATTATGCTGGCAAGACGCATCGAACCGATTGTCCGCGAACTTCGCGCCTGGAACGAGGAAAAAATTCTCGGCGTTGACACTCGCGCCGGTGAAAAAATTGCCAAAGCGCGTTTCGCGGTTTATGGTCGTACGATTGCGCCCGACGCGAATTTCAATTTGCGAATCACGTTCGGAAAAGTCAAAGGTTACGAAGAAGATACGACGCTCGTGCCGTTCAAAACGACATTTTTCGGACTTTACGACCGAGCCGAAAGTTTCGGCGAAAAACCGCCGTATGATTTGCCCGCGAGATTCAAAGAAAGACGCGACCGTTTGAATCTTTCCACGCCGCTCAATTTCGTTTATTCGGCAGACACCATCGGCGGAATGTCCGGTTCGCCCGT
>CBDUBY010000143.1:0-8896 GCA_965365505.1 uncultured Pyrinomonadaceae bacterium
AAGAGTTTGGAATTGCCGACAAAGCCTATGACGTGAACATCAAAGCGGCGCAGATTGCGAAGCAGTTGGCGAATGATTTTTCCACCAACGCACAGCCGCGCTTCGTCGCCGGTTCGATGGGACCGGGAACGAAACTGCCGACGCTCGGACATATTCCTTATCGGGAATTAAAAGACTCTTACGACGAACAGGTGCGCGGGCTGTTTGACGGCGGCGTTGATATGTTCATCGTCGAAACTTGTCAGGACATTTTGCAGACGAAAGCTGCGCTCCACGCGATTTTTGATTTTTTCGCCGAAAGAAAAGTGAAAATCCCGGTCATCGCACAGGTCACAATTGAGACTTTCGGGACGATGCTCAACGGCACGGAAATCTCCGCCGCGCTGACCGCGCTCGAACCGTTTCCGATTGACGTTATCGGAATGAATTGCGGAACGGGTCCGAAACAAATGGCGGAATCTTTGAAATATCTGTGCGAAAATTCGCCGATTCCAGTTTCGGTTTTACCGAACGCCGGTCTGCCCGAAGTCAAAGACGGCGCGATGCACTACGACGAGACGCCGGAAACTTTTACGAAACAGGTTCTGCATTTCGCCGAAGATTTCGGCGCTAACATCGTCGGCGGCTGTTGCGGCACAACGCCCGAACATTTGAAATTGGTCGTCGAACAAGTCGGCAGAGTTTCGCCGAAACAACGCAAAGCGAAATTAGTTCCTTCGGCTTCTTCGATATTTTTCCAGCAACCTTACACGCAGGACAATTCGTTTTTGATTATCGGCGAGAGAGTCAACGCATCAGGCTCGAAAAAAATGCGCGACTTGCTTGATAAAGAAGATTGGGACGGACTCGTTTCACTCGCTAAAGAACAGGAACGCGAAGGCGCGCATATTCTCGACGTTAATGTGGATTTCGTCGGGCGCGACGGCGTTGCCGATATGCACGAACTCGTTTCGCGGCTCGTGACGAATGTAAAAATTCCTTTGATGCTCGATTCGACCGAATGGGAAAAGATGGAAGCCGGACTGCAGCACGCGGGCGGAAAATGTCTTTTGAATTCGACGAACTATGAAGACGGCGAAGAACGATTTCTGAAAGTTTTAGAGTTGGCGAAAGAATACGGCGCGGCGGTCGTCGTCGGCACGATTGACGAGGAAGGAATGGCGCGAACAGCGGAAGGGAAGCTGAACATCGCCAAACGCGCATATAAAGAAGCGACCGAATTCGGTTTTAAAGGACACGATATTTTCTTTGACCCGCTCGCGCTGCCGATTTCGACCGGCATCGAAGAAGATCGCAAAAACGCCGCTGCGACGATTGAATCAATCAAACAAATTCACGCGGAAATGCCCGAAGCAAATATTTTGCTCGGCGTGTCGAATGTTTCGTTCGGTTTGAATCCGGCGGCGCGTGTCGTTTTAAATTCTATCTTTCTACACGAATGCGTCGAAGCCGGAATGAATTCGGCAATCGTCAACGCCTCGAAAATTTTGCCCTTAAATCGTTTCAACGAACACGAAATCGAAGTCGCTTTAGATTTAATTTACGACCGCCGAAAATTTGAAGGCGACATCGTAACTTACGATCCGCTCGGCGAATTTACGACGATGTTCGAGGGCAAAACGGCGAAGTCAATGAAGGTTGATGTCAGCAATCTTTCGACTGAAGACAAACTCAAACATCACATTATTGACGGCGAAAAAATCGGTCTCGAAGACAATCTCAAAAAGGCACTCGAAACTTATCCGGCTCTGGATATCGTTAATGAAATTTTGCTCGACGGAATGAAAACCGTCGGTGATTTGTTCGGCTCGGGGCAAATGCAGTTGCCATTCGTTTTGCAGTCGGCGGAAGTGATGAAAACGGCGGTGAAATTTCTCGAACCGTTTATGGATAAGGTCGAAGGCGAGACGAACAAAGGCGTGATGGTTTTGGCGACCGTTAAAGGCGACGTTCACGACATCGGCAAGAATCTGGTTGACATTATTTTGACCAACAACGGTTATAAGGTAATAAACTTAGGCATCAAACAGCCGCTTGACGATATTTTAAAGGCTTATGAAGAAACGAAATGCGACGCGATTGGATTGAGCGGTTTGCTGGTGAAATCAACTTTGATTATGCGCGACAACCTCGAAATTATGAACGAGCGCGGCATAAATGTTCCGGTCGTTTTGGGCGGCGCGGCGCTCAATCGAAGATACGTTGATCAAGATTTGGTTCCGCTTTACAACGGCAAACTTTTTTACGCGCGCGACGCTTTCGACGGACTGCACGCGATGGACGAATTGACGCAGAAAGACGGCGCGGCAAAGTCGGAAAACGCCGATGCTGTAAAAGCAAAATCCGCTGTTGCCGGAAACGGAAATGCGGAAAATGAAATTATCGAAACCGTCACCGACGCCGAAGATTTAGTCGGCGAAGACGCGAAACTCGGCACGCAAGCCGCGCGCGTCTCGTCGCGTCACGTCGGCGACACGACGCACACGACTAAATCAAACGTACGGGAACTTGAAGTTTTGCCGACCGCGCCGTTTTACGGCTCAAAAGTCGTTCACATCCAAGATTTAACAAAAGTTTTCGCCTTCGTTAACGAAACCGCGCTGTTCAAGGGTCAGTGGCAATACAAACAAGGCAAATCGTCGAAAGAAGATTACGCCAGACTGCTGGAAACGACGGTTTATCCGAAATTTGCCGAAATAAAGGCGAAAGCCATCCGCGAAAAACTTTTGGAAGCGAAATTGGTCTACGGCTATTTCCCGTGCCAATCGAGCGGCAACGATTTAATCATTTACCAAGACGATGAGAAAACGGAAAGATTAAGATTCACATTCCCGCGCCAGCCGATTGAACAGCGCGGCGGACAAAACCTGTGTCTCGCCGATTATTTCGCGCCGGTTGACTCAGGCAAAATTGATGTCGTGCCGTTTCATCTCGTCACGATGGGAAGACGCGCCAGCGAACATTCCGCCGAACTTTTCGCCGCTGACAAATACAACGATTACCTTTTATTTCACGGTCTTTCGGTCGAAGCCGCCGAAGCCCTCGCCGAAATGTGGCACAAACGCATCCGCGAAGAACTCGGAATAGCAGACAATGATGCGCCCGAATTAACCAAACTTTTCCATCAAGGCTATCAAGGCTCGCGCTATTCGTTCGGCTATCCGGCTTGCCCGAATCTCGAAGACCAGACGAAACTTTTTGAATTATTAAAACCCGAACGCATCGAAGTCGAACTCTCGGAAGAATTCCAGCTTCACCCCGAACAATCAACTTCGGCGATTATCGTTCATCACCCGCAGGCGAAATATTTTAACGTCGAATAAATATGATGCACCGACCGAAATTGAAAGACAAAATTTACGGCGAAATGTTCTGGGAAGAATGGGACGAAGACGAAGCGTATTGGTATGCGCCAATGCAGCGGGAAGCGGAGCGAACATTTTCACTTTTGATTCGCGCCGATTCGCCTTTGGATTTTTTGACGGTCAGAAGCACGCATTCGACTTATCAAAAATTGCTGGAAAATCTCGATTCGATTCGTGATGAAATGGTCGAAGATATAATGAAAAACTCTGTTCGACTGTTTAAAAAGAAGCGGCAGAGACTTTCCGCCGGTGAAGCTGTCAAAAAGGAGTTGCGGCTTTTTTCGATCAAGATATTTTCCGATTTATCAGCGACAATCGAGTTTGTCGGAAATTTCGCCGAAGACGAAGACCCGGACGAAACTTTTTACGCCCTAATTGACACGGAAGGAAATGTAACGGAAGCCGGAATCGAAGAATTATAACAGCGATGTATTGGAAGCGGAAAAATAAGGAAGCGCGGGCGCGAATCGCGGCGGCTCTGGAAGATGCCGGTTCCGATCTGGTCAAAGCGTTGGCGAAGAATCTGGGTTTAACGCCGAAATCGCGCAAAAAGTCAGATGCAGTTGCCGAAATCATACCGCTTTTGAGCGATACGAATAAGGCGGTCAAAGTTTTTCTGACCCTCGATAATCTTCAGCAGAAAGCCGTCGCCGAAGCGGTTTTCCATCAAAATAACGAATTTGACGACGGACGATTTTCCGCGAAATACGGCGCGAATCCGTCTTTCGGTAAGAAAAAGGATTACTACGATGTTGATCCCTCACGGCTGTGCTTGTTTATCTTTTTGGACGAACACGGCAAATTTATTCCAAACGATTTAGCCGCTCGCATCAAGCCTTTCGTGCCGAAACCGAAAGGGTTTTTGCTTCGCTCGGTTGACCAACTGCCTGAAGCGATTACGATAAAATTTCCCGATTGGAAACGCCGAACCAGCGAGAATGTTTCGCTGACCGTCCGCGAAACCGAGTCGGAAACATTGCAGGATTTTTGGTCAATTCTGCGTTTAATCGGGGATAAAAAAGTCGCGGTCAGTGATAAAACTTTTCATCCTTCGGCAAAGTCGGTCGAAGAAATCGCGGCGGTTTTACAAAACGGCGATTTTTACGCGCTTCAGGAAGACAAAGAGCATTATCCGCCGATCGGAGCGATCAAAAGTTTCGCGTGGGCGATGATTTTGCAGGCTTCAAAATTGACTGACGTTTCCGCTAAAAAACTCGCGCTGTCGAATGAAGGGCGAAAAATTTTATCAAAACCGGCGCACGAGATTATCAAAAATCTCTGGCAAAGCTGGTGCAAAACGACGCTGCTCGACGAATTCAATCGCGTGGACGAAATCAAAGGACAAAAAGGCAAAGGCAAAACGAATTTGACCGGCATCAAACCGCGCCGCGAGGCGGTTGTTAATTCGTTTCAGCTTTGTCCGATCGGCGAATGGATTGCGATTGAAGAATTTTTTCGCTGCGTTCGACTTAATTTCGATTTTACGGTCGCCCGCGACGAATGGAATTTGTATATCGGCGAAAGCGGTTACGGCAATCTCGGCTACGAATACGTGGGGAACTTTGACAGATGGGCGATTTTTCAGGCGCGTTACATTCTCGCCGTGTTGTTCGAATACGCCGCGACGCTCGGTTTGATTGATGTCGCGTACATAACGCCGTATTTCGCCAGACAGGATTACGGCGAACTTTGGGGATCGGACGATTTGGATTTTTTGAGTCGTTACGACGGGTTGAAATTTATTCGCATCAATAATCTCGGCGCGTTTTGTTTTGATCTGGCAGAAAATTACGAATCGGCGAAAGTCGCGGTCAAAAGCTCATTTACGATTTTGCCGAATCTGAAAATCAAAATCGTCGGCGAGCCTTTGACCGGCGGCGAAGAAATATTTTTGAAAAATTACGCCGTAAAAGAATCGGAAAACCTTTGGCGTTTGAGTCGCGAATTGATTATCGGCGCCATAGAAAACGGGCAGAAAATTGAAGACCTGCGCGATTTTCTGCAAAGCCGCGAAGAACAATTGTTACCCGAAACGGTCGAAGGCTTTCTGCGCGAAACGGGAAAACGCGCCCTCGCGCTGAAGAACAAAGGCGCGGCAATTATCGTCGAATGCGAAACCGCAAATATCGCTGACGAACTCGCCGGAAATCCGCATACGAAAAAAATCTGCCAGCGCGTCGGCGCAAAATCAATCGCAATTTTTGCCTCTGACGAGAAAAAGTTTCGGGAAACGATCAGAAAAATCGGTTACGGTATAAAATACGATTGACCTGAAGCAGGAAATTATCTGCTTTCCGGCAATTTGTAAGAATGAAGAGTTTTAGCAAAGTGCCGTCAATCAACTTCGGCAATTGTCGTTCATCACCCGCAGGCGAAGTATTTTAATATCGAATAGTCTCAGACAGAATTAAAATTATGAGCCAATATCAATATATTACTCAAAATAATTTAGAAATTACGGCGGTAATTCTACCAATAGGTGACTATAATGCTATTCAACAAAAATTGATAAAAGACCTCACTTTAGCTTCAATTGAAATCGGTTATGATTTATTGAATGTGCCTATCCAGGCAAGAGAATTTGTTAATACTTTAATTCGTCTTCGCGGAAGTGATTGGGATTCTGAATCTGCATTAACCGATCCTGAATTAGAAAGTGCTGCAAAGCAGTCAAACAGCACAGTAAAGCGAAATCGTAGAGCGTTAAGGAAGTGGTCGGAAAGCGGGAATGGAAAAGCGATTCTTGAGTATCGTGGTGAAAGAAATCAAAATCAACAAAATGTCGGAACGGTTTACCGGCTCAATATTGTCCAATTCATTCACGAAGCAATACAAGATTACGCTAAATCTAAAGACATTGACTTAATTGAACTCTGTAGAATCTCGAAAGGTTTTGAGACTTTTGATTTGAATAAACGTAATAGTTATGGCAAACCTATAAAAGAATTAGTTGATTATATTGAAAAACATCTAAAAAAGTTGCCGAACGAACCGAAATTTGAAGATACGCCTTCAAATCAAGGGCTGAGAGATTACCATAGTGGGAAATGAAAAAATTGTAAGCAACCTGAGCTTTATTAAAATTTTCAGATGATTGTAAAAAACATTTCTAACAGCTTGAGGCAGTTCGATCGCGGTTTCTTCGTCGGCGATAACGCGATAGAGTTTTCCGATTGGGAGCGAAGTCGATAGCTTGACAAAATTAACGGCAAATTTCAAGCTGAATTTATAAATTATATGGAATTCAGAGATTATGTGCCGACTAGGGTTTTGCACGATTTTGTGCGAAAAATTGAAACGCTCGACATTGCTTATATGTTGACGGGTTCAATGGCGATGATGCGTTATACGGTTTTTCGACAGACTGCTGACATCGACATAATTATTGAACTTTCTGACAAAGATAAATCTCAATTTATCCGCATTCTCGAAACCGATTATTACGTTCCGCACAGAGCCGTCAGCCGCGCTATTGAAGCGAATCGAATGTTTAATGTGATTCATCAGGACACGGCATTTAAGGTTGATTGCGTTTTGAAAAAGACGACCGATTTTCAAAAATCCGCTTTTGAAAGACGCGTGCGAACAGATTATTACGGCAGAGAAGTTTGGGTTATCAGCATAGAAGATTTGATTCTTTCAAAACTTTGGTGGGCAAAAGACAGTCGCTCGGAAATGCAGATTCGTGATATAAAAAATCTGATGCGCGCCGGATTTGACTCGGCGTATGCCGAAAAATGGATTGACGAACTCGGTGTTAGAGATTCGTATTCGCTTTGCCAAAAGGAGATTGAAGATTGAACGATACAACTACGGAAATCGAGCGAATGCAGTTCGAGTTAATGATGCGAAAAACTCCGAATGAGCGAATCGCATTAGCCTGCGAAATGTTTATGTCTGCCCGTGAATTATTTCTTGCGTCCTTGCCAAAAGATTTGTCCGCCAAAGAGATAAAAAAACAGCTTTATTTACGCACTTATGGCGAGCCGTTGCCAGAAGACTTTTTCAAAGATTAAATCGAAATTTTGAACGTCGTCGGCATCATTTTGGTTGTAGCCGCTACAATGACTGCGCTGATGGCGGGGTTTTTTTATGCGTGGTCGTGTTCGGTAATGTTGGGTTTTGCGCGTCTTTCGGACAGAGAATTTGTTGCGGCGATGCAGGCGACGAATCGCGCGATTCAGAATCCGATTTTCTTTGCCGCGTTTTTCGGCGCGCCGGTGTTTTTGGTAATCTCAACCGTTCTTCATTACAACCAATCGCCGCGTTTATGGTTGCTGTTCACGGCGACCGTGATTTATATCACCGGCAATTTCGGCGTGACCATTTTCGGAAATGTCCCGCTGAATAACACGCTCGACCGTTTCAATTTAGGAACTGCGAGTATTGAAGAAATCGCTTTGCAAAGAGCGAATTTTGAACGACGCTGGAATAATCTGAATACTATTCGCACCGTTTCTTCTGTCGTCGCGTTAGTTTTTGTTTTGATTGCCTGTCTGAGCTAGATTTTTGTTACCGGTCACAATACACAAATCCCGCAAAATTAAAAATAAATTTTTCGAGATATTATTTTCGACGTTTTTTCGCGTATTAAGTTGGAGGTTGATTTTATGGCAATCAATGCAAACTTAATCAGGCGACCGTCGGATAAAAATTTGTTTCTGACGGCTGCAATCGGGTTTCCGCTGCTGGTTTTAATCGGGTATTTCAGGTCTTACTATTTCATAAATTTTTTTGACAGCCGACCAATCGCCAACTGGCTCGTTCACGCGCACGGCATCACGATGTCAGCTTGGGTGCTTTATTTCGTCGCGCAGGTCGCGCTTGTTCGTTCAAAAAATATCAAACTGCATATGACGTTGGGAATGGCGGGCATCGCGCTTGCCGCGCTCGTCGTTGTTGTCGGGCTGGCGACGGCTTACGACGCGCAGCTCGTCAGGCGAGCCGCGCCGCCGGGAAATGACCCGCACGAATTTTTTATTCTGCCGGTCGGCGATATGTTTTTGTTCGTCGTCTATTTTGCGGGGGCAATTTATTACCGCAAACGTCCGCTCGAACATAAATCACTGATGTTGATGACGGCGATTAATTTTGTGCCCGCTGCTCTGTTCAGAATTCCGATTGTGCCGCCGGATTTCGCGTTGTTGTTTGCCTTCGGAACTCCGGTGCTGTTCGCGCTCGGTTGCCTGGCTTGGTTTCAGGTGAAACACGGCGGATTCAATCGGGTCTTCGCCGCTGCGACGCTCGCTTTTATCGTCGCGCTACCTTTGAGAATTGTCGTTGCTCAAACGGTGGCTTGGCACAGTTTGACGAATTGGCTGGTTTCGTAAAACAGAAAATTAAAGTCAAAAAAGAAACGCGCGTTCAATAGTAAAAAACTGTCGCGCTTCTTTCTTTTACATTTCCTTGTTGTATTTATTCCGGTAATCAAATGGTGTCATTCCGGTGATTTTCTTGAAAATCCCGCGAAAAGCCTTGGTGTCGGAATAGCCGACATCGAACATTACTTCGCTGATGTTCTGGCGGCTAGT
>CBDUBY010000144.1:0-8834 GCA_965365505.1 uncultured Pyrinomonadaceae bacterium
CGTTTTTAAGTTCCGGCATCTGGTATAAACCGCTGCCGCCGATGATTCCGATATTAACTTGTTCCATTATTTAAGTTACTTCCTAAAATTTACTCTTCGCAATAAAGATGCTTTGATACATCTAAAAACTGGCAATCCTCAAATCTTAAATTTTTAAAATGATACGGCATAAGAAGTTTTTGAATTTCATTTGGTAATTCAACAATGTGCAGCTTTTGGCTTGGTATCAAAAGTAATTCGTAAGGATATTTAACGTTATTCCATTCTCTATAATGCTTATACCAAGTTTTGTCATCGGTTTCTTCAAAAATATAAAGCCCTTTGTTTGCCCCTGTTGCCCAAAAATCATTAACACCGGAAAACTTGTCAGCCACTCGTTTTAATTCAGGACGCAAATTTGCGGGCAGTTGTGTGGTCGTAATTTCAGGGGAAGTTTCAAAAAAATTATGCAATTGCCGATTTTCTGCGGCATCTTTAAAGAATGCTTCAGGAATATAAGTATTATCGCATACAAATTGGGCTATATTTTCTTCCGAATCAAGTCCATACCAAACAAATCCGTTTCCATCTTCGCTAAATATTTCCCAACGTCTCTGCCAATCTTTCAAAGTCAACTTTGAACTTTTTCGGTTTTCCTCATAAAGTTCAGGCTCTGATTTACCAAGCACATAATCCAAATTAACTTTTATTTTCTCAAGTAAAGTCATTTCAAATTACGCAAAAACCAATCTGCCTTTCGGTTCGGGAATCTGTCTGCCCAACTCTTGTGCCGTTTCAATCCATTCCTGAATAATAATTTCCGCGTTTGCCAACGCCTGCTGGTAAGTTTCGCCGTCAGCCATACAGCCTGCGAGTTCGGGGACTTCGGCGATAAACGCGCTGTCTTCTTCACTCCAATAAATAATGATTTCGTATTTACTCATCGCTCGCTCCAAGTTTATATTTCAAAATTAAATTACGCACCTGCTTGACTTGATATGCTTTTGCCTTTGAGCCGACTGGCTGAATGTTGATGATTTCCTCAACCTCTTCTTTTGTAAAAATATGATGACTGCCTTTTATTCTTTCGTTAAAACCAAATTCATTTAAGAGTCGGCACAAAGCGGTGAAATCAATATTCGCATCGGATTTACCCGATAAAATTACGAACATAAATTTGCTGGTTTTTGACATTTGCTAATTACAAACCGCCGCCGATGATTCCGATATTAACTTGTTCCATTTTGTTTAAGATTAATGATTTCTAGCGTTCGAGAACAAATGACAGATTGTAGCAAAAAGTTATTGAATCTGCATTTTCCTGAATAAATCTTCGCCTGTGGAACTTTTGAAAGTTTGGGAGCGTTCTGATAGCTTCCGCGCCGCAGAGCAAAACAGTCCGCTTTGGTTGTCTGTTTTGATTGTTAGGACAAACGCTTTCTGCGTGCTATTATCTTCGTTTTGATATTATTCGGCATTGTTTATACGGGTTTTTGTGAAAGTATTTTTAGGACAACAACGATTTCTTCCCGAACATCAGAAACAAATGTTTAGACGAAATTTCTTTCGGCAATCATCAATCATTCTTGCTTTATTATTCGTTTTATTCTCGAGCGGTTGTATTTCCGTCAGCAAAAAAGACAGCCGTCCGACTTTGCTGAAAGTCGAAGACGCGACTCCGGCGCAATTGCTGGCGCAGGTCAATCATTTCGCTAAAGTAAATTCGATGCGGGCGAAGATGGATTTGAAGTTTGAGGATAATTCCTATGCTGAACTCGGCATCGCGGAGAAATATAAAACGGCGGACGGCGAAGTCGTCGTGCAGCGTCCGGGACAAATTTTATTAAAAGTTCAAGTTCCGATTATCAAAACCGATGTCGCACAGATGACTTCGGACGGCGAGAAGTTTCGCGTGGCGATTCTTGAAGACGGCGGCAGCGGAAAATATAAAAAATTTGTGTCGGGAACCAATAACGCCGATTATTCGGGTTTGCAGTCGGAAGTCAGCCAGATGGATTTCAACAATAAAGACCTGAAACAAAACGTCAACGCTTTTTCCAATCTGCGCCCGCAGCATTTTACCGACGCGATGCTGATGCGTCCCGTTGATACGCAGAATTTTTCCTACTCGCAGAGCACGATTCAACAGCAGGAAGAAGACCCGGATTTGCCGAAAAAATCGCCTTTGAAAAATGTCTTTCGCGGCTATTATCTGCTTGACGAATTGCGTAAAAACGCTGACGGTAGCTTAACCGTGTCGCGGCGTTTCTGGTTCGACCGGGTTGGCACGATTCGGCTGGCGCGGCAGCAGATTTTTGACGGGAAAGGCGAAATCGAATCGGACATTACCTACGGCAAAGCCGGGAAATTAACCGACACCGACCAATATGTCGGCTTGCCGCTCCGCATTGAAGTCACGCGCCCGAAGGAAAAATACAAGATGAGTCTGACTTACCAATCGCCGGAAAGCGTCAGTATCGGAAAAATCTACGATGCGGAAGTTTTCGTGCTGGAAAATCGCTGGAATCTGGAAGAAGTTAATCTGGACAAAAAACTGCTGGAAAATCCGAACCGGAAATCACAGGCGACCAATCAGGCGCCGGACGTTGATAATAAATAAATCCTGTTGATGGTAAACATTTATCATTAACCAATTCGATGAGCACAATTTTACAAACCGAAAATCTATCGAAAACTTATAAAATCGGTAAAGTCGAAACACAGGCTTTGCGCGGCGTTTCAATTGAGGTCGAAACGGGCGAGTTTGTTGCCATAATGGGACAATCTGGCTGCGGCAAATCAACTTTGCTGCATCTTTTGGGCGGGCTTCTCTCGCCGACGAGCGGCACGATAATCATTGACGGCGAAGATTTGTCGAAAGTCTCCGACGCGCAGCGAACTGATATTCGGCGCAGGAAAATCGGGTTCGTGTTTCAACGATTTAATTTGTTTCCGACTTTGACGGCGGACGGGAATTTGAAATTAGCCGAACGAATACACGCCGGAAACGGCGGCGGCAGCGCCGACCGGCGGCGCGAAGTTTTGCGGCTTTTGAAGCTCGAAAATAAAATCAACAACAAACCGCTCGAGCTTTCCGGCGGCGAACAGCAGCGCGTCGCCTTGGCGCGCGCCGTTATCAATAATCCCGCGATAATTCTGGCTGACGAACCAACGGGAAATCTCGACTCGGAGAATTCCAAAATCGTGCTTGATATGTTCAGCGAATTGAACCGAAAATTCAATCAAACGATTATTATGATTACGCATAATCCGGAAGCGGCGGAAAATTGTAATCGAATTATCCGTATGCGCGACGGCGTGGTTGTCGAAGAATAATTTAGCCGACGACGGACGCGCAGAAAGGCGGATTCGATTAAAATCTGCGAAAGTTTGTGATAATCTGTGGTTTAATTTGCGCGATGGCTAATCCGTTCAAAAATTTTATTCTCTGGAATTACGAGCGCGGAACGTGGCAATACGACGTTTTTTGTCTTTTGATTGTCGCGTTTATCTTTCTCACGCCGAAGCAGTGGTTTGAAAAACGCGAACGGCTGGCAACGCAAACGGCGCGGCTCATCGTCAAAGCTCAAGACATCTCGCTTGATAAACAGGAAATGCAGAAACAAGTCAGAGAATTGAGCGGCAACCCAAATGCCGAGATTGTAGATTTGCACGAAACGCGAGACAAACAGGGAAATACTTTTTACGAAATCGAAATACGTTAGATAATTTCAAGTTTGAAATTTTAATTCGGAGATATATTTTATGAAATCACTTTTAAGACTGAGTTTAACAGCACTTGCCGTGACATTGTTTTTTAACGCTTTTGTCGTGTCAGACGCGAAAGCGCAGGGCGGACCATTAAACGAAATTTTAAAACGAATGGAAACACATCGCAACAGTCTAACGTCGCTTCGTTCGAGCGTGAAAATGGTTAAATACAACGCGCAGTTGAAGGAAACTGACGTGACCGAAGGAACGACCGTTTATCTTCCGGCAAAAGGACGCGACGCGCTTGTCAGAATTGATTGGACAAAACCCGTGCAGGAAACTTTGTCAGTCGTCGGCGGCAAATATGTTTTGTATCGCCCGCGATTGGGAACGTATATTACCGGCGATGCGAGCAGCGCAAAAGGCAACGGCAAAGCGAACGGCGCGTTGGCTTTTATGAACATGTCGAAAGAGCAGTTAAAAGCCAACTATATTATCAAATATCTCGGACAGGAAAACGTGAGCGGCGACGTTCCGACGTGGCGTTTGGAACTTACGCCGAAAACCACTCAAAATTTTAAGTTAGCTGAACTTTGGGTTGACGGAAACGGTATGCCCATTCAGGCAAAGGTGATTGAGAGCAACAATGATACGACGACCGTTCTGCTTTCCAATCTCGAAAAAAACGTTACTATCAAAGCTAATATCTTCAAGGTTGATATACCGAAAACTGCCAAACGCATTGAAGGGTAGATAAAATTCCGCTGACAGTTGGCTTGGGCTCTGACTTTGAATGCGGTCAGAGCCTTTTGATTTAGGATTTGAAAAGAATTCGTCGAAAAACTATAATTTTACGTTTAGTTTATAAGAGTAGAAAGAAACAAATGGAATTAACCATTAGCGATGAAAAAACGAAAGAGCTTTTAACCGAAGTGCTGGTTGAAATGATTCGAGATAAACGCGAAGTTTTTCAGGAAATCATTTTAGAAGCAATCGAAGAAGTCGGTTTGGCAAACGCGATTTCAGAAGGTCGGAAAAATGAGTTTGTCAGCGAAAATGAAGTGATGAGTATTTTAGAGGGCGCAAAGTGAAAATTAGATATGAGGCGAGTTTTGTTAAGGATTTGAAAAACATTCGTGAGAAATTCCTGCTAAACAAAGTCGCCAAAATTATTGATGAAGTAAAGAAAGCCGACAATACCAAACAAATAAACAGCCTGAAAAAATTGAAAGGCTACGGACACTTTTTATCGCATCAAGTTCGGCGATTATCGCCTTGGAATTGAAATAATCAACAACGAAATAATTTTTACGAGATTTCTTCATCGAAAGGAAATTTACCGGTTCTTTCCCTAAATAAAGTTTATGCCAAAAGCAAGCAGTTTCAGTCGGTTCACGCGCGGCGTTCGTCATACGGTTCGCGCGTTCGCTTCGACAAAACATCCGGTTTTAGTTCACATCGTCCCGATGCGGCGATGCAATCTCGCCTGCACGTATTGCAACGAATACGACAAGACGAGCGAGCCGGTGGCGATTGACGTAATGCTGGAGCGCATTGATAAGCTCGCCGAATTCGGTTCGTCGGTGATTACGATTTCGGGCGGCGAGCCGATGATGCATCCGCAGATTTACGAAATTATCGAGCGCATTCGGCATCACGGAATGATTGCCGGTTTAATTTCCAACGGCTATTATTTTCAGCCGGAGAAAGTTAAAAAGTTAAACGAAGTCGGATTAGATTATCTGCAAATCTCGATTGATAACGTCACGCCTGACGATGTATCGAAAAAGAGTTTGAAAGTTTTGGACGCAAAACTCGTCAATTTGCGCGATTACGCGAAATTCAAAGTCAATATCAATTCGGTGGTCGGCGGCGGCGTGGCAAATCCTGAAGAAGCGTTGATTATCGCCAACCGCGCCATCGAACTCGGATTTTCCTCGACCGTCGGCGTGATTCACGACAGCGACGGTTTGAACAAAGGTTTGACCGAACGCGAAAAGGAAGTTTACAAGGAAATCAAAGCCAAGGGAACGAAAAGCTACGCGCGCTGGAATTGGTTTCAGGACAAATTAGTTGACGGCGGCGAATACGAATGGCGTTGCCGCGCCGGTGCGCGATATTTGTATGTTGACGAAGCGGGAATCGTTAGTTGGTGTTCGCAGCAGCGCGGAACGCCGGGCATTCCGCTGCTCGAATACACGCACGCCGATATGGAGCGCGAATACATCACCGAAAAATGGTGCGCGCCGACCTGCACGATTCAGTGCGTCCATCAGGTCGGACATCTCGATGCGTGGCGCGACCCGCAAATTTCTCTGAACGATTACAACAACCGCACGGGCAAAGGTTTGAAAAAGGAAACCGTTGCGCAGATTTTGAGCGCGAAGTAAATCTGACGACGTTAAAATTTTGTTGCGAAAGAAGGTTGAAAGAGAAATAATATGAAAACATAAAAATCTTATAGAGGACTTGGTAATGCAAATTCAAATTAATCGTTCGGCGAGAAATACAAGCGGTCTATTTCTCGCCTTTTTCATTTTCGCCTTTAGCCTTTACGGGCAAGCACCAACGCCGACACCTGCCGAAGAAACGGTTCGTATCAACACCGATTTGATTCAGACTAGCGTCACCGTTACGGATAAAAATAACCGCTTGATTGAAGATTTGAAACGCGATCAATTCGAGTTGCGGGTGGACGGCAAAATCGTTCCGGTCGAATTTTTCGAGCGCGTCGCTTTATCCCGGCAAACCGGAAACACGCCGACCGATTCTCAGAAAATAATCAGCGCAAATACGAGTCAAAATCTGTCCGACCGCAAAATTATTTTCTTTGTTGACGATTTGCATCTCTCGCCGGACAGTTTGAACCGAACGCGATCAACCATCGAGCATTTTATCGAAAAACAAATGCTGCCGCGCGACAACATACTGATTATTTCTGCCAGCGGACGCATCGGGTTTTTACAGCAATTCACCGACAACCCGGCGGTTTTGCGAGCCGCTCTCAGCCGTCTGAAACCGATTCCGAACACCACGCGCGATACCGAGCCGCCGCCGATGACCGAATTTGTCGCCCTTCGCATTGTCAATGGCGACCGCGACGCTGCCGCTCTCTATGTCGCCAAAATTATGGAGGGCTTTAACATCAAAAACGTCACTTCGATAAGTCCCAGAGCCGCTTACGAAATGGTCAAGAACCGCGCTACGAATATCGTTAGCGGAATGGTGTCAGTTTCCGAAGGCTCGCTCAATACGATTGAAAATCTTTTGCAAAATTTGAGTCAAATCGGCGGACGTAAGCTCATCTTCGTAGCTTCGGACGGTTTTTATCTCGGCTCGAAAAACGGAGGCGCGGTTGACAACACCCGTCTTCAGCGCGTCGTCAATGTGGCGACCCGTTCGGGCAGCGTGATTTATACGATTGACGCGCGCGGTTTATTTTCGTCGTCATCGGCAGATGCGGTGGGTGAACGTCCGATTGACCCGAACGCGAAACTCGACAGCGGGCGAGTCGGCGAAGACGTTCTCAGCCAAGACGCGCTTTTCACGCTTGCCGAACAGACGGGCGGGCGGTTTTTAAAAAATCAAAATTACTTTGATAAATGGGTTGACCGAATGCTCGATGAAAACACGAGTTATTACTTGCTGGCGTGGAATCCTGCCGATGATTTGCCGGAGGATAAAAAGTTTAAGCGAATTGAGGTCAGCGTAGTCGGACGACCGGAATTGACCGTGCGAATGCAGCGTGGTTATCTTGCCAACTGGAAAGAGTCCGACGCGAAAAACTCGAACAATTCTCAAACCAAAAAAGACGCGGATAAAAAACCGGCGGAGAACGTCGAAAAACCGAAGGACGCGAACGTCAAAAAAAATCTGCCGCTTGTTTTGTCGTTAAATTATCTGGACGTGCCGAACGTCGGCGCGGTTTTAACTTCTTCGGTGCAAATCGAAACCGGCGGACTCAACTACGGCACGAATAAAGCGGCGGCGATTGATGTCGGCGGCGTTGTGTTGAACGACGCCGGCAAACAGGTAGCGGATTTCAAAACCGGCTTGAGCGTCACGGCAGGTTCAGAGAACGCGGAGCAGAGCGTCATTTACAACAATCGAACGACGCTTGCGCCGGGCATTTATCAAATTCGTGTCGGCGCGCGTGAATCGAAAACCGGACAGACGGGAACGGCGATGCAGTGGATTGAAATTCCCGATTTGACCAAAAAGAAGCTGACGCTCGGCAGTTTATTTCTCGGTGTGACGACCATCAAAAAATCTGAAAAGCCGGAAGACTCGCAAATCCAGTTCAGCGTTGACCATCAATTCTCCAGCCCGCTGCAGCTTAATTTTATGTCGTTCATTTACAACGCCGCGCGCGCCGGAAACGGCGAGATGAATCTGGCGTCGCAGATTGAAATTTTCGACGCTTCCGGGCGCGAGATTGTTAATACCGCGATGCGTCCGCTGCTCACCAAAAACATTGACGACGCGGCGCGGATTCCGCTGACCGGCGCAATCAAACAACAGACGAGTTTGCCGGGAACGTATCTGCTGCGCGTCACGGTCAACGATTTAATCGCTAAAACGAGCGTCATTGAACAAACAATTTTCACCATCGAATAAAATTTCCGTCTAATTAATGCCGGATGACGAAAAATAAATCGGGACGCAGCGATACAATTCAATTTTTTATTCATCTGGCACGAGCTTTCGGCGGCGCGATTCTGTTTTCGTTTCCGCTGCTGATGACGATGGAAATGTGGTGGCTGGGTTTTTATATGGACGGCTTCCGGCTCGCCCTGTTCACGCTTTTAACGGTGCCTCTGCTCGTCGGGCTTTCTTATTACGACGGTTTTGAGCCGACCTCGTGCCTGAGGGACGATGTGATTGATACGTTCGTTGCCTACGCGGTCGGTTTTATCACGGCAACCGTAATGTTATCGGCGTTCAGCGTTATTAAATTTGAAATGTCCGTCGGCGAGATAATCGGAAAAATTTCCGTTCAAGCGATACTTTGCAGCTTTGGCGCGATGTTCGCGCAGAGTTTGCTGACCGGCGGCAATGATGACGAGCGAGACATTTTAGAAAAACGCAGGCGCGAGGCGAGTTATTTCGGCGAACTTTTTTTGATGGCAATCGGCGCGATTTTT
>CBDUBY010000145.1:0-8714 GCA_965365505.1 uncultured Pyrinomonadaceae bacterium
ATTAAAGCGTTTGACGAAACGGTTTCCCGCGCCGCCGTCGGTCGTGATGCCGACGATTTTTCCGTCCGGCGTGGTTTCGATGTCATTAATCGGCGTGATTAAATTTGACGGAGTAAAAGCGGTATCAAGCGTGCCGTCGGAATTGAAACGAGCCAGGTTGGTTCTTCCGGTTCCGCTGACGTTGAGATTGAAGTTTCCGGCAATGGTGATTTTGCCGTCGGGAGTCAATGCGACATCGTTTGCCGTTCCGCCCGGCGAGTTGTGCAGGTGAGCGGCAAATGTCGAGTCGTATGAACCGTCGGCATTCAAACGGGCGACCACCGCGAGATTAGTCAAAAGCGGTATCACGAAATTTCCGGCGATGATAATTTTCCCGTCCGGCTGTATCTCGATTCCGCGAACCACGCCTTGCAGCGTATCGGGCGGATTAAACGTCTGGTCAACGGTCGAATCGGCATTCAGCCGCACTATCGCGTAACGCAGTGCGCCGTTGGCGACCTCGAAATTTCCGCCCACGAGAATTTTGCCGTCTGTTTGGCGTTTCATCGCAAAGATATTACGATTCGGCTGTAAGGTCACTCCGCCGTTAAAAGTCGGGTCAATCGCGCCGGATTGCGCAGTCGCGCTTGAAACACTAAATAAAGCGATCAAGACCAATTGCCACGCCAAAAAGGATTTTTTAAATAGTCGGTTCATATAATTCTCCTGCACTTCTCAACCGATAGAATTTCAGTAGGAAGAGCTGTTTGTTTTTAAGTCAGGGTAAAGTGGAATTTCGCGTAAAATATGAGCGATATTATAGTTTAATTTGCCGGTGATGTAAAGGATTTTACCGCGCACGATTGCCTATCAATGCGGAAAACCGTAAAGCGACAGAGAAACATTTACCTCATATCGCTTCACGGTTTTTCAACTTTACCTATTTAATGATTTTACCGAATAAAAGCATTAGGAATGGGCTTGTCATTCGCATCGCCGAACGTGATGCCCGTGAAGCCCTGCGTTGACCTGAGCAGATACCACGCGCCCGTCGCCGGACGATAAACTGCCACGTCAGCTTTTCCGTCGCCGTCGTAATCCGCCGCAATCGGCAAGTCGCCGTTTGCTCCGAACTGAACCGCGCCGAAATTGGTCGTGGGATTTTGCGACGTGAACCACGTTCCGGTTGACGGTCGGAACACGGCGATGTTCGCGCGACCGTCGCCGTCAAAATCTGCCGGTGTCGGAATGTCGGTCGGCAAGCCGAACGCCGTTGCCACTACTTGATTATTTGAGCTTTGCAGAATATACCACGTCCCCGTTGACGGTCTGAAAATTGCCGCGTCGCTGCGTCCGTCACCGTCAAAATCTCCAACCAGCGGTTTGTCGCCCGAGCCGCCCCAGAGAATCTGATTGAAACTAATATCCGGTTGTGACGATGGACGATAATAGAAATAGCTCGGCGCGCCCGCCGCGCCTTCTCGATAGACGGCTAAATCAGCCTTCCCGTCGCCGTCCCAATCGCCGGAAACAGGAACGTCGCCGGTGGCTCCAAACTGAACCGGACGAAATGAATTATCCGCACTGTTCAAAATATAAAAATAAGCGAAGTTGCCCGCGCCTGCGACGACATCACGAAAGACGGCGATGTCGGTTCGCCCGTCGCCGTCATAATCGGCTGGCGCGATTAAATCATTCTGCTGACCGAAGGTGACGGCATTAAAGGAGTTATTCGCGCTTCTGAGTTGAAACCAGTTACCGTTTGACGGACGAAACACCGCGACATCGGCTCGCCCGTCGCCGTCAAAGTCGAATCTCGTGCGCCCAGCCGAATCATTCAGCAGTCGAACGATGGCATTTTTGCCGACAGCATTGTAAGTCGTAAAGTTTCCGCCGACCAGGATTTTGCCGTTCGATGTTATATCCAGCGAATAAACCAAGCCGTCAAATCCGGTGCCGGTCTGGAAACTCGTGTCGAGCGTTCCGTCCGTGTTCAGACGGGCAATTTTGTTCCGTGCCGCGCCGTTGACTGTCGTGAAGTTTCCGCCGATAAGGATTTTGCCGTCGGGCTGAATTTTGAGCGAGAGCAGATAACTATTGACGACCGGATTAAATGTTGTATCGAGTGTTCCGTCGGCATTGAAACGAGCTATGTCAGTTCGACTTACGCCATTCACATTTGAAAAAGTCCCTCCGGCAACGATTTTACCGTCCGTTTGCAAGCCGACTTCGTAAACTCTACCAGATCCCACTCCGCCAAGCGGATTGAAACCCGTGTCAAGTGTGCCGTTGGCGTTTAATCGAGCGACTCTGCCGCGCGGCACGCCCGAAATAATACCAAAAGTTCCGCTCACGAGAATTTTCCCGTCCGGTTGGACAAGAACATCCTGAACAACTTCGTTCGCCGAAATTGCCGGGAAGGTCGAATCTTCTGTTCCGTCTGAATTGAACCGGACAATGATACCTGTCCCGGCAATACCGCCTGTACCTCCGACCGCGATGATTTTTCCGTCGGACTGCACGGCGATGTCGAGCGGGTAGAAATTAATCGGTTGGGCGAGATTAAAAGTCGTATCGCGTGACCCGTCCTGATTGAGCCGAATAAATCTATTGTTAAATACTCCGCCGACTAAAATTTTGCCGTCCGGCTGCAAACCGACTGCGTATATCTCATACGAAAACGCCGGTGTGATCGCCGGAAGAAAGGTCGTGTCGGCAGTACCGTCAGCATTAAAACGACCGAAGCGCACCCGCTCCGCACCGCTGACGGCGGTAAAAAAACCGGCGACCAGGATTTTCCCGTCCGGCTGCGGAACGATTTTCTCGACTCTTCCGCCTCCGCCGAGCAAAACTGAAAACGTCTGGTCGGTCGTGCCGTCCGCATTAACGCGCAACAACGTGCCGGTGCTGATAACAGAGTTGGCTTTGTAACCTGAGAGCAGGATTTTGCCGTCAGGCAACGGCAATACTTTATAGCCGATATAAACAGGTAAAGCCGGATTGGTGACAAAGTTGAACGACGCATCAGGCGAACCGTCGCTCAACAATCGAACTATCGTCCTCTCACCGGTAGTCAGGCTGCCAATCCCGGCAACGATAATTTTGCCGGTCGCGTCGAGTTCGATGTCGTAAACGGTTGAGCTGGTCGAAGCGGAGCTGAATGTGCCGTCGAGCGTTCCGTCGGCATTCAGCCGGGCAATTCTGGCTTTAGCCGTATTGTTGACAAAATTGAACTTGCCGCCAACTAAGATTTTTCCGTCCGGTTGAATTTTCAGTGCCGTCACGGTCGGACTGCCTGAAGGATCAGACAACAGGGTTGTAAATGCCGTATCTTCACTACCGTCTGTGTTAAAGCGTTTGAGAAATAAGCTCGTTTCGCCGCCGAGTGTCAACGCACCCACGATTTTCCCATCGGATTGCACTTCGATTTCTTCGAGCGGCGCGGAAGCTGTCGTCGGATTAAAAGTAAGATCGGTCGTGCCATCAGCGTTGAGCCGGGCAAGCCTGAATCGTTCAACTCCGTTCGCTGAGTAAACAAAATTTCCGGTGATGACGATTTTACCGTCCGGTAAGAGCGCAATGTCACTGACCCAGTAACTTGAATTATAAGCAATAATTTGAAAGGTATTATCGAGCGAGCCGTCGGCATTTAAACGGGCGATGCCCGCCGACGTGACCGCGTTAATTCTCAATTCGCCGCCGACGAGGATTTTCCCGTCCGGCTGCGGAACGATAACCCGAACCGCGCTTCCTGCTATCGCCGGTGCGTTAAATGATGTATCAAGCGAATCGTCCGCGCCGTTAAATCGCACCAGCGATTTTCGCGGCAGACCGTTAGCAACCGTGAAATATCCGCCATACAAAATTTTGCCGTCCGGCTGCCGGGCAAAGGCACCGGCACCGCCGGCATTGAAAGCCGCGCCGTTAAAAGTCGGGTCAATCTCGCCCGCCGCGTAGACGGTTGTAAAGGAAATCAATGCAATCAATAATAATTGCGCCGTTAAAATGTTTTTTTTCAGAAAGGTGTCCATAAAATTTTAAATCCTGATGTAATTTTAATGCGAACGGTTGAATATGCAAATGAATCCTCGGGCGCGAACCAATGGGAAATGCGCTCTTCTTGCTATCTTTCCGCTAGTTAAGATAAATTTAATCTCTACCGAATTCATCAGTTTCATTTGATAAATTTTTAATCGCGGGATTTTTCCGCCAATATTACATCTGAAATCTGAAATCTAAACTAAAAGGAGATTTTGCCGAAATGAAAGCATTTACCACTGAACACTTGCGTAATCTGGCTGTCATTGGACACGGCGACGCGGGTAAAACACAGCTCGTTTCGTCGCTTTTGCATATCGCGGGCGCGACCACTCGCTGGGGAAAAGTGGCGGACGGAACGACCGTTACCGACCACGACGAAGATTCGATTGCACGGAAAGTTTCGCTGAATAATAATTTCGCCCATCTCGAACATAACGACACGAAAATCAATTTGATTGACACACCCGGTTATGCCGCGTTCGTGTCGCACGCTCGACCGGCTCTGCGCGTGGTTGACTGCGCTCTGGTCGTGGTTGACGGCGTGAACGGAATCGAGGTGCAGACGGAAAAAACGTGGCAATACGCTAACGAATTCCTTTTGCCGCGTTTTATGGTCGTCAACAAAATGGACAAGGAACGCGCCGATTTCGGTCACGCGCTCGACACGGCGACGCAGAGTTTCGCCCGCTCGATTGTGCCGTTTACGCTGCCAATCGGACAAGAAGCGAATTTTCGCGGCGTGGTTGATGTCGTTCATCAAAAGGCTTATGAATTCGATGCCAACGGCAGGGCAAACGAAATTCCGATGCCGGAAGAAGGGCGCGATGTGGTTAATACGACGCGCGAAAGATTGATTGAAATCGTCGCCGAATCCGACGACGCGCTGATGGAAAAGTATTTTGAGAACGGCACGCTCGATGAGGAAGATATTTACCCGAATCTCGCCATTGCAATCGCCAACAGCAAGCTCTGTCCGGTTTACGCAGTGTCAGCAGATACTTTGGTCGGGCTTTCAATTTTGCTCGATCACATCGTCGAATTCGCCCCTGATCCGGCGCACCACGAAGCCGAATACGGAAAACCGGTCGTCGGCAGTTTGTTGGACAGACCGATGCGCCGATACAGCAACGACGAACCTTTTTCGGCTTATGTTTTTCGCACGATTGCCGACCCGTTCGCCGGTCGAATCAATGTAATGAAAATCGTTTCCGGCAAAATTTCATCCGATGCCAGCGTTCTGAATTCGAGCCGTGAATTTGTCGAAAGGCTCGGCGCGCTGCACGTGCTGCAAGGCAAAAACTTAGAAAAAGTCGCTGAAGCGCAAACCGGCGACATTATTGCGGTCGTGAAATTAAAAGACACGCAAACCGGCGACACGCTCTGCGATAAAACTCAGCCGATTGTTTTTCTGCCGGTCGAATATCCCGAAGCCGCGATTTCATTTGCCATCGAACCGAAAAGCCGCGCCGACGAAGACAAAATCAGTTCCGCGCTGCACAAAATTTTAGAAGAAGACCCAAGTCTGCATTTCGACCGCGACGCGCAGACCAAAGAATTTATTTTGTCGGGTTCGGGGCAACTGCACATCGAAACCGTCGTTGATAAATTAAAAAACCGTTATCACGTCGAAGTCGCTTTGCACCCGCCGAAAGTTCCGTATAAGGAAACCATCACGCAGCAAGTCGAAGTTCAAGGTCGGCACAAAAAACAATCCGGCGGACGCGGGCAGTTCGGCGACTGCAAATGCGTTTTTGAACCGCTGGAACGCGGCGCGGGTTTTGAATGGGTTGATAAAATCTTTGGCGGCGCGATTCCGCAGAATTTCCGTCCGGCAATTGAGAAAGGAATCGTCGAAGCCGCGCAGGGCGGCGCGCTTGCCGGTTATCCGCTGATTGATTTCAAAGTCACATTGATTGACGGCAGTTATCACACAGTTGACTCGGACGAACACAGTTTCCGCGCGGCGGGCAGAAAAGCGTTTCGCAATGCGATTGAAAAAGCCAAACCAACGCTGCTCGAACCGATTATGGATGTCGAAGTTTTCTGCCCGATTGAAGTTTCCGGCGATATTATGGGCGATTTGAATTCGCGTCGCGGGCGCGTGTCGGGAATGGATATGCGCGGCAAACAGCAGGTCATTAAGGCGCAAGTCCCGCTGTCGGAAATGCTCGATTATCAATCGAAATTAAATTCCGTCACGCAGGCTCGCGGCTCGTACCATATGCAGTTTTCGCATTACGACCCGCTGCCCGGAAATCTTTCGGCGAAAGTCGTTGAACAGGCGCGCGCCGAAGGCAGAATCCGCACGCACGACGAAGACGAGTAAACATCTTAGCGTAAAGATTTCCTCTGCGCTCTCTGTGTCTTCCCGGTCTTTTCTGTGTTAAATAAATTTTGAACATAGAGAAGCACAGAGAATTCACGGAGAACGCAGAGGATTTTTTCGCTTTTAATTCGTTTTACTTTCAGGTCGAAAAATGGAAAATTAGTAATAAGCATTAAAAATCATTTTTTCGAGGAGCAATTATGTCAAAAAAATCTTATTTATTCATTGGTATTTTATCGTCCGCATTATTCATCGGCTGCCAGCCGAATCCGACTCCGGTTAATTCGACGCAGCACCAAGCCGAGAAAGGCGTGGCGAAAGATACGCATCATTCGACCAATGCCAACGGCGCGATCAAAACCGAGCAGCACAACACTTCGCACCGCGAACCGATGAATCACGACGAAATGAATCACGCGGAAATGAAATCCGCGCCGAACGCCGCCGCGCAGCCGTATGATTTGCAGTTTCTCGACACGATGATCGCTCATCACGAAGGCGCGGTCGTAATGGCAAAAGTCGAAGAAGGCAAAACGCAGAATGCCGAATTGAAAACTTTTATGGCGAAAATCGCCGCCGACCAAACCGGCGAAATCGAACAGATGAAACGATGGCGCGAACAATGGTTCGCCGGAAAACCGTCCGCGCTGAATATGGAAATGCCCGGAATGGCAAACTCGATGCGCCAAATGAATATGGTCAAAATGAACGAAGCGAGCGGCGCGACTTTCGATTTGGAATTTCTCAATCAAATGATTCCGCATCACGAAGGCGCGGCGGTAATGGCGCGTGAAGCGTTGACCAAAGCCGAACACGCCGAAATAAAAACGCTGGCGAATCAAATTATCCGCGAACAGGAAGTTGAGATAAAAACGATGCAGGATTGGAAAGCGAAGTGGGCAAAATAAACAATTAATCAATTTTTAAACACAGCAATGACAGTTCGTTTGAATTCGGCTGTCATTGTTGTTTTAATCCGAAAATATATGATAACCGCCAGCGTTTTAGCCAAGAAAACCGACGTTCCGCTTTACACGATTCGACATTACACGCGCATCGGTCTGCTGCATCCGTCGCGCAACACGCAGAACAATTATAAATTTTATCAGCCTGCCGATGCCGTTCGCCTGCGTTTTATCGTGGCGGCAAAAGAGTTGGGATTTACGCTCGCCGAAATCACGCAGATTCTCGACCGCGCCGAACACGGCACTTCGCCCTGCCCGATGGTGCGCGAAATTATTGTTCAACGCATCGAAGAAAACAAACGCAAAATAAAAGAGATGCAAAAGCTCCAAAAGAAAATGGAACGGGCGTTGGGCGAATGGAATGATTTGAATGATTCGATGCCCGACGGAACTTCGGTTTGCCGTTTGATCGAATCGGTCGCCGAAGAGAAGTAATGGTGAAATTCTAATCAATCGGTAACTCGTTTTCTTAGTTTTTCATCTTTTTATTTTTACGCTTGACCTGACACCTGCTCACAGGTTGTAAGATAACTTCAGTGAATATGAGAAGCGCGAAAATTCAACAATTCGTCGGCAGTTTGATTGCAGTGCTGTCGCTCTTCGCGTCTTCAATTTCGGCTTGCGCCTGCTCGCATCATCAGCCGAAAACGGAAAACAATCCGCCTTCGTGTCACGAACATTCGGCGGAAACAAAAGCCGAACAATCTCAGGAAACTTCAACCGAAAAATTTCAACCCGTCGTTTCCGAAAGCGGTTGCATTTGTTTGCAACTCGCGCCGAAAGCGGTTGCGAAAGCCGAGAACATCAAAGTCGAAAAAAACCTAACGAGCGTTTCGCTCGAAACGCCGATTGAGATAAATTTCGTCGCGTCAAACGCTGCGGCAAAATTCGATTTTTCCAAACCGCCGTATCTTTCCGATTCCTTTTACAATCTCTCGCCCGGTCGCGCTCCGCCGATTTTATAAAACAGAAAATATCAACCGCAAAACCGGCGAGCGAGTCGTTTTTACAACTCGCTGCGAATTGTCGTTTCTGACGACGGCAATTATTAAGAAACCGTTTTATAAGTAATCAGACAAATTTGTTTTTAAGAATTGTTAGCCACCGATTGACACGGATGAACACAGGATATTTTTATGATTTTATATCTGATTGTTAAATCTTTTCCGATCATCTGAGTTTATCTGTGCAAATCTGTGGCTACATTCTTTTCCTATATTCAATTTTGTCCCACTACTTAAATCAGGAGATTTTGTAATGAAAAAGTTATTTCTGTTAGCGTTTTTCGCGCTTTTGTTCAGCGCAAATGTTTTCGCGCACGAAACATTCAAGCTCGTCAGCAGCGAAAAGAAAATTGTCAAAGAAGCCGATTTAGCGAGTTTGGAGAAAAACCAAACCGTCGG
>CBDUBY010000146.1:0-8655 GCA_965365505.1 uncultured Pyrinomonadaceae bacterium
TAAGTTGATTCGCCGCCGAGCGCGTCGCACGCGCCCCAGAAATCGGTCGTCCTGGATTGGTAAGCAACATCTTTCAACATCCCGACGACTTTGCCTTTGCTGATTTCCCAGAAGGTTTGCCCGCCGAATTGGAAATTATAACGCTGCTGGTCAATCGAATAACTGCCGCGCCCGTTAATCAAAATTCCTCGTTCAACGCCCGCAATTAAATCGTCTTGCGAAACATTTTCCTTCGCCGGTTCAAGCGAAACATTCGGCATTCTGGGAAACGGAACGCTGCCCCAACTGTCGGCGTGCAGACAGCCGTAAGAAGATTTTTTTCCGACCAGCGGCGCGAGGTCGCGCGTCGTTTGCCAATCAACGAAAACGCCGTCCTTGACCAAATGCCATTTTTGTCCGGCAACGCCTTCGTCGTCATACGCGACCGTCGCCAATCCCAAAGGCTGCGTTCGGTCAGCGACGAAATTGACGATTTTCGAGCCGAATTGCAGTTTGCCGGTTTTGTCCGGTGTCAGAAAACTCGTGCCGGCGTAATTGGCTTCCCAAAGCAATGCGCGGTCGAGTTCCGTCGGATGTCCGACCGATTCGTGAATCGTCAAAAACAAATGCGACGGATGCAAAACCAAATCGTATTTTCCCGGCTCGATTGGTTTGGCTTTCAATTTCATTACGGCTTCCTCGCCAGCCAACTTCGCTTCGCCGAGCCAATCCTCGTTTTCGATATATTCGTAGCCCGCGCTCTGACCTTCGCGCAAAGAGCGGCGCGTTTGAAAATCGCCGGTTGCGCGGTCAGTCGCCGTCACGTTAAAACTCGGATTGCCGCGAATCAAATACTGCTCGATACGCGAGCCGTCGCTGGTGGCGAGAAACTTTTGCTCGTTGACCCACGCCATCGAAGAATTGACGAACGAAACGCCTTTGACCGCCAACGCCGCTTCGTTCAGTTTAAGCAGAAATTCGATTTTGTTATCAACCGGAACGTCAAACGGGTCTTTAACAAACGAACTTTTCCAACTCGCCGTCACTTTCGGCGCGGCAACCATTTGAATCGGTTTCTTTTGATAAATCGAATTTGCCTTGGCAATTTCGACAGCTTCAGCGACGGCGCGGCGAATTTCCGCTTCGGTCACATTCGGGCTGGCGGCAAATCCCCAGGTTCCTTTGACTAAAACGCGAACGCCGAAGCCGAAATTCTGACCGCGCTGCACGTTTTGAACTTGTCGTTCGCGCGTCGAGACGGCTTCGAGCCGGTAGCGATTGATGCGAATGTCAGCGTAAGTCGCGCCGAGTTTTTTCGCGGTCGCAAGCGCGATGTCAGCCAGATTGTTTTTATTGACTTCGAGCGTCAAAAGCGTTGCCGCTTCGGCTTCGTAAATCCAGGACGGTAAAACGGTCAACGCGCCGAGCGTTAGACCAGCCGTTTTGATAAAATCGCGTCGGGAAAAATTCATTTTATGCCTCGCTGAAATTTTGTTTTATAAGTCGGAAGAAAGTATTTAGAGATTACGAAAGTTCCAGGCTTTTATCAAGAAAATCGGATAAGAAAAAACTTATGAAATCGCCGCCCGCTCAATGGCTGATTACTAACTGCCGCTGAATACGATAATTTATTTGACTGAAACTTAACCGATATCTTGAATTTTTCAGATATGCCGATTTTGACTGACTTTGAAGCCGAAGCACTGCACTGTCTCGCGCTCGCTTTGTCGCGCCGATGGCGTTTTGTGGCGCGGTAAATTTGCCGCCGATAAATTCGATTCAAGCGGGAGAAATTATTTCCCGAATTCGCGTCGTGATTTTCAAGATTACGAGTCACCGGATTAAGAATATCTCGACGCTTTATCTACCGAATCGGCGTGGTTCAATATTGTATCTTTTCACTTTGTAAGAAAGAATTCGCTCAGTCGTTTGCAGCAATCGCGCCGCTTTCGAGCGATTTCCGCGAGTGGTTTTCAGCGCGTCTTTAATTAAATCCTGTTCAAAGGCTTCGACGGCTTGTTCGAGTGCGATGTGCGTTACCGTTCCGGTAACTTCCGCCGTCTGTAATGTCGGCGGCAGATGATGTCCGTGAATAACATTGCCGTCGCAAACCAGAACGGCGCGTTCAATCGTATTTTCAAGCTCGCGCACGTTTCCCGGATAATGATAACTGGTCAGCATATCAATCGCCGGAGTCGAAATGCGTTTGATGTGTTTGCCGTGTTCGCGTTCGTATTTCTCAACGAAATTCTCCGCCAAAAGTAGAATGTCGGATTTGCGTTCGCGGAGCGGCGGCAGAAAAATCGTGAAGACATTCAGGCGGTAAAATAAATCTTCGCGAAACATGCCTTCGCTAATCGCTTCTTCCAGGTTTTTATTGGTCGCGGCAATGAGCCGGACATTGGCTTTGACGGTTTCAGTTCCGCCGAGCCGCTCAAACTCGCGCTCCTGCAAAACGCGCAGTAATTTTATTTGCGTTGGCGCGGGCAGATCGCCGATTTCGTCGAGAAAAAGCGTTCCGCCGTCAGCCAGTTCAAAACGTCCTTTTTTCCTGGCTTGCGCTCCGGTGAACGCGCCTCTTTCATAACCGAAAAGTTCGGCTTCAATTAATGTTTCCGGCAAGGCGGCGCAGTTAATTTTTATCAGCGGCTTTTTCGCCCGCAGCGAATTGTAATGAATCGCATTGGCAATCAATTCCTTGCCCGTTCCCGATTCGCCGCGCAGCAAAACGGTGGCATTTGAACGGGCGACCTGCGTTACCTGATTATAAACGCTCCGCATCGCGCTCGAATTTCCGACGATGTGGCTGAAATCGTATTTGTCCCGCAATTCCCGCCGCAAATCGGTATTTTCAGCCAGAAGTTTTTCCTTTTCTCCGCTGATGACCCGCTCTACCTTAATGGCTTGGGCAATCATTGTGGCGATGACCGACAGGAAATCGCTTAATTTCTCATAGTCGAATTTGCTGTTGTATTTAAACTCGACCGCAAATGCGCCGAACACTTTTCTGCCGAAGGCAATCGGGACGCAGACACAACTTGTCTCGGAGTTTCGGTTATTTTGCTCGCCAAAAATTGACACAAATGTCGGTTCCAGTTTTGTCTTGGGCAAAACTACCGATTTATTATTACGGAAAACCTGCCAGATAAAACTCTTTTCAATGTGGTTTTCCATCCGGCGAAACTCAGCCGCGCTAAATCCTTTCGTGGCACTCGGTCTGGATTTTTCGCTCGCGGCATCGTAGAAGACAATAAAACTCCGTTGTAAATCCAATTCGTCGTGACAGATTTCTAAAAGGCGCGAGAAAACCGAGTTAGTCGTATTAGACGAATCGAAAACTTGTCCGATTTTGAATAAAATTTTTAGCTGATTAGTTTCTTTCAATGGGCTATACGGGGACATTTGTTAATTGGGTTTATAATAACAAAATTGTTTTAGGAATTATGCTGTTAAAGTGTTACGAAGCGGTCAAATACAAACTTTTCGTGGTTCTCTCGTGTGTTTTGTGAACAGAAAACTTATCCGCGAAAAATTACGAAAAAAACGCGAATTAACTCTCTACTGCGTAACTCTTGAAAATATAGAATCGTTCGTAAATACTAAGTTGTAAATTATCAGATTCAGGTAAATAAAAAGGTGAATGCAAATTGGCGAAAAGCCGTTAGCCCGTTGTCGTTGGCTTTTCCGACCGCTTCAGATAAATCCTGGCTTTTCGCAGCGCTTTTCCAACTTGTTCCGGCGCAGTGCCGCCGATGACATTTTTGGTTTTCAAGGTGTTTTTCAAAGACAGAGCTTCGTAAATATCTGCCTCGATTTTCGGCGAGAACTCGCGCATCTCGCTCAATTCCAAATCGTTTAACTCGACTTTCAATTCAATTGCCCGCAAAACTATTTTTCCCGCAATCTCGTGCGCGTTGCGGAATGGAACGCTTTTTTTCGACAAATAATCGGCAAGTTCGGTGGCGTTCAGATAACCTTCGAGCGCGGCGTTTTTCATTCTTTCTTCGCTGACGCGCAAGTTATGCAAAACCGTCGCCGCGATTTGCAGACAATCGCGCGTCGTATCGAATGTATCGAAAACCGCTTCCTTGTCTTCCTGCATATCCTTGTTATAAGCCATCGGCAAACCTTTGAGCATCGTCAACAAATTCATCAAATTTCCGAAAACTCTGCCCGATTTTCCGCGCACCAACTCCATCGAATCGGGATTTTTCTTTTGCGGCATCAAGCTCGAACCCGTCGCCACGGCGTCGCTCAATTCAAGAAAACCGAATTCAGTTGTCGTGTAAAGAATAATATCTTCGGCAAGTCTGGACAGATGCGTCATAACGAGCGACGCGGTAGACACGAACTCAACGGCAAAATCGCGGTCGCTCACTGCATCGAGACTATTTTCCGCAACCGTTTCAAATTCCAAATCACGCGCTACGCTCACGCGGTCAATCGAAACGGAAGTTCCGGCGAGCGCAGCCGCGCCGAGCGGCAAAACATTCACGCGCCCGCGAACTTCGCCGAGTCGCGCCGCATCGCGTTTCAGCATCTCGAAATAAGCCAAACACCAATGCGCCAGCAAAATCGGCTGCGCTCGCTGAAGATGCGTGTAGCCGGGCAAAATTGCCGCTCGATTCGCTTCCGCTAAATCAACCAGCGATTGCTGCAAGTCGCGTAAATCAATCGTCATTTCGTCAATCGCTTCGCGCAGCCAAATCCTAAAAGCGGTCGTCACTTGGTCGTTGCGGCTGCGTCCCGTGTGTAGCTTGCGTCCTACATCGCCGACGATTTTGATGAGATTCGATTCAATGAAAGAATGCACGTCTTCAGCATTTAAGTCGGCGAAAAAATCTTTGCCGCGTTCGGATTGTTCGAGCAATTTCCGCAATCCGTCTTGAATTTCTTCGGCTTCCTTTTCAGTCAAAACATTCGCTTTTCGCAATCCTTCGCAATGCGCCGCGCAGCCGCGAATGTCCGCCGCGAAAAGTCGAAAATCAAATTTGAACGAGCGATTAAATTCGACAAATTTCTCGTCCGCCGCGCCGCTAAATCTTCCGCCCCACAAATTCTTTTCCTTACTCATTTGACAAACAACAACCTAAATTCTAGTTTTTATTCATCTATGTAATGAATATGCAAAATGTCTGCATAAAGTTAATATAAAAATTATTATAAGGCAACTATGTTGAAGGAAAAAAGACAGCAGACGCTTCTCGATTTGATTCGGGCGAAAAATATCGAAACACAGGACGAACTGACCGAAAGTCTTTCCAAAAAAGGATTCGCGGCAACGCAGTCGAGCGTGTCGCGCGATTTGGACGAACTCGGAATCGTCAAAATCAACGGCTATTATTCGCTGCCGCAAACGCAGACGATACAGGAATTCGGCTTGTTCAATTTAGAAGCCGCCGGAGAAAATTTGATTGTCGCCAAGTGCGGCAGCGGTCTGGCGTCGGCAGTCTGCGTTCGGCTCGACGCGGCGAAAATCATTGAAATAATCGGCACTATCGCCGGCGACGATACGATTTTTATCGCCGTCAAAGACCGAAAATCGCAGAAGTCGGCGATGAAAAAAATCTGGGAAATGTTTGGAAATTAAATGGAAAAGAAAATCAACAAAGTGGTTCTGGCATATTCCGGCGGGCTTGATACTTCGGCGATGCTTTTGTGGCTGAAGGAAACTTACAACGCGGAAGTCGTCTGTTTTTGCGCCGATGTCGGGCAGGGCGACGAGCTCGACGGTTTGGAAGCGAAGGCTTTGAAAACAGGCGCGTCGAAACTTTACGTCGAAGATTTGCGCGAGGAATTTGTCAAAGAATTCGTCTGGACGGCGGTCAAAGCGAACGCGCTTTACGAAGGCGTTTATCTTTTGGGAACGAGTTTCGCGCGTCCGGTTATCGCCCGCAAACAAATCGAAATCGCGCAAAAGGAAGGCGCGGACGCGGTGGCGCACGGCGCGACGGGAAAGGGCAATGATCAGGTGCGTTTTGAACTGACTTATTACGCTTTGCAGCCCGACATCCGAGTCGTCGCGCCGTGGCGACATTGGGATTTCAAAGGTCGCGCCGATTTGATTGCGTATTGCGCCGAGCGCGGAATTAACGTCACGGCGACCGCCGAAAAGCCGTATTCGATGGACAGAAATTTAATGCACATTTCCTACGAAGGCGGAATTTTGGAAGACCCTTGGGCTGCGCCGCCGGAAGATATTTTTCTGCTGACGAAATCGCCGGAAACGGCTTCGGACACGGCGGAGGAAATTGTTTTGACGTTTGAAAAAGGCGAGCCGACGGCGATTGACGGCACGCGATACGGCGCGGTTGATATGCTCGCTAAACTCAATTTCATCGGCAGCGAACACGGCATCGGGCGCGTTGATTTGGTCGAAAACCGATTCGTCGGAATGAAATCGCGCGGCGTGTATGAAACGCCCGGCGTAACGATTTTGCAAGCGGCGCACCGCGCGCTCGAATCAATCACGATGGACAGGGAAGTGATGCGCCTGCGCGATTCGCTCGGCGTGAAATTCGCCGAGTCAATTTATTACGGTTTCTGGTTCGCGCCGGAGTTCGAGATTTTGCGTTCGATGATTGAACAGACGCAGGAAACGGTTTCGGGCGAAGTTCGTTTGAAACTCTACAAAGGCAACGTGACGATTACGGGCAGACGCTCGCCGAGTTCGCTTTACAAAGAGCGCGTCGTCACGTTCGAAGACGACGCGGGCGCGTATAACCAACTCGACGCGGAAGGCTTTATTAGTCTTCAATCGCTTCGGTTGCGTTTGCGGAAAATGGAGTAATTGAAATTAGTGAATGAGATAGCAACACAACTTTTTGCAAAGATTTATTTAGAAAAAGCAACAAGTGACGATTTTGTTGATTGGGCAATAGCTTGTCTTGAGGATGGTTTCGATTCAAAAAATCTTCGTATGCTTGCGGCGGCGGAAAAGCCCTATTATTCGTCGGAAATAGATAAGCGATTTCGACAATCTTTGAAAGAATTAGATTTGGATTATCCAAACAAAGAAGAAACTCTATTGGATTATGCAAAGTCTTTCGCAAAGAAAATAATTTCGGCAGAATTAACGCCTGAGCAAGGATGCAAAAAGATTTATCAAATATCTTGGGAACTGGACTATCCAGACAAACTTAAAAATTGGCTTTACTTAGATGAAGGAGTTAACCCAGAAACAATGGAATGGTTGGTTGATTCAACGAAATTTTACCCTTTTAGTGAAAGTCAGAAATTAAACGAAGCTATCATTAGTGAAGCAAAAAAATTAGTAGAAACTAATTTTTCGTGAGGTAAAAAAATGCAAGTATTAGAAGCAGACAAAATCGGTTCGGCGACTTCGTCGTTGAATTTGACGAAAACGGTTGCTGTTATCAGTGAAAATAATCAACCGAAGGCGGGCGATGTGGTTGTCGTTCGCGCGTTGAGCGAATCGGCGAAACGGTTGATGTCGCGTTTTTCGCTTTGCCGCACGGTCAGGCGTTGAATTTAATTCCGCAGTTGCCGGAGAATGTTCGGGCGATTGATTTATCTGGCTATTTTCGTATTAACAACGCAGATGTTTTTCGAGAGTTAAATAAACTCGAACACGACGCGCTCGATTTGCAGAAGCGATTCGTTTATGGATTGACCGAAACGAATCGTGAGCAAATTAAATCAGCAAAATATATCGCCAATCCAGGCTGTTTTGCGACGGCGACTTTGCTTGCGCTCGCACCACTCGGTTCAAATGCACTAATCAAAGAAAAAGTCATCGTTGACGCGACAACTAATTCGAGTGGTTCAGGCGCGAAGGCGGCGGCAAACACACATCACCCGCAGCGCGCTAATTCGTTTTACGCTTACAAACCGTTAGCGCATCAGCACGTTCCCGAAATCGAGCAGCACCTGAAACTCGATTATAAATTTTGGAACAACGATTTTGTTGCGCGAAGTTTGCGACGAACACGACATTGTTTTAATTTTCGACGAAGTGCAAACCGGAATCGGGCGCACGGGCGATTGGTTTTTCAGCGGTTCGTCATTGGCTGGCAACGCGAAAGCCGACATTATCACGCTGGCGAAATCTTTGAGCAGCGGCGTTCCGACGGGCGCGTGTTTAGTGAACGAAACGATTTCAGATGCATTAAAACAAATGATTTAGGCACAATTTTCGGCGGCGGAATGCTGGCGATGGCGGCGGTCGCGGCGACGCTCGACGCGATTAAATCGGACAAAATGCGCGAGAACATCGGCGAGGCTGAAAGCTATCTGCGCGAAAGATTAAAGGAAATTGAAACGGTCAAAACTCTGCGCGGCAAAGGCGGACTTTTGGGAATTGAGTTCGCCGAAAACTGCAAGCCGATTCATCAAAAACTGCTCGCCAATAAAATCATCACCAAAACTTCGAGCGACCCGAACGGCTGCTCTGCTGCTGCCGCTGTGTGTGAAAAAGGAAGAAATTGATTTGTTGATTGAAATTTTAGAGCGATAAACGGGTCAGAACCGCCTGCGGTAGCGGGCGTGTTTTACCGGCGTGAGAAAGCCCACTCGCTACCGCAAGCAGTTTTGACGGAAAGATTAAATTCTCGCTGCTCGAATAATATCTGCAAACACGCCCGCCGCCGTGACATCCGCGCCCGCGCCCGCGCCTTTGACGACGAGCGGCAAATCGGCGTAGCGGTTGGTGTAAAA
>CBDUBY010000147.1:0-8604 GCA_965365505.1 uncultured Pyrinomonadaceae bacterium
TTTTCTTCGTTTTCTTCCTCGTTTTGAAAAAGATTTTCAGAGTCCACAGACACACGCGCTTCCGCGCCTTCTTTCTGTCTGTCTGTGTCTTTTTCTTTTTCTTCTCTTTCTTTCTTTCTTTCTAGGAGCAAACCCGAAATTTCAAGTTCTTCGAGCGACTTCGGCAGCATTCGTGCATCAACCGCCAGCGCATTGGCGAGAAACCCAATATCTACGGGGATTTCGTCAATTCCGCGCATTCCGCAGTAAAGCAAAATTGCAACGAATATGTAGCGAGTTTGCGGCGAAAGTGTTGCAAATTCGTAGCGAATCAGCAAAGAACACTCAATCGGAAGCCAAGTTTGCGGCAGATTTGCGACTTCTTTTTTCAAATAACCGCGAAATTTCCGCAAAAGCGGAACAGATTTGTAGCAGATTTGCTGCAATTCTGCTGCACTTTTGCTGCAATTCTGTTGCAGATTTGTAGCAGATTTGTTTGTTTTCGTCGTTTTTTGTTTCATTAGTTACCTCGTTTTTCGACTTTGCGACACTTTTCTTTTCATAAATCAACCTCACGCGACCCGCAGCGAGTTGTATAAACCTTTCACCCGCTCGCAATAAAATCTCCCTTTCGATTCCGCCTCAAGCATCGCCTCGAAAACGCTTTTGTCCACGCCGAAATAAGCGTAGGTTTTGCCGTTCAGCAGATAAATCTCCATTGCGCTTTCTTCCTCAAAATAGCCGATTGCCTTAATCCAGCTCGACTCAACTTCAATTTGTGTTGGCATTGTTTTTCATCTCCTCCAAATAATTATTGAGATTCACTAAGAAATAAAATTTGTCGGCGACTTTGATTTCTTCGTCCCGAATTGAATTATTACGTCGGCAAATTTCCGAAAAGACATCGGCGGTCGCCACTTCGATTTTTATTTCAAGCTGCGCGTTCGTGATTTTCGGCAGCGGCACGATGTCGCCCAAACTGCTGCTGATATTCAGCGAAATGTTGTCAATCATAAAGTTTGCTCTCCTTTTCGCGCGTTTCGATGGCGGCGCGAATCGCCGTAAATTTGAATACAAACTCGTCAAACGAATTGACGACCAGTACGACCGCGCCCGATTCGCTCAATTCGTAATGCCTCGCCTGTTGGTCAAGACTCGGCTTCGCGCCGAATTTTTTGACCTCGACGAAAATTATCTGCCCGCGAACGATGGCGAACCTGTCCGGCGTTCCCGTTTTGCAGAGCGTCACCCATCGCCCTTGTCTGGTTTCGATTTTCCCGCAATTCAGCCGGTCATTATAAATTCGCCGTGCGTCGAGCCATTCGGCAATCTGCGCCGAAAGCGGTGTTTCTCGAATCGTAAGCGGCGTTGGTTTGGCGGCGAACAGACCGCCTGAAAGATTTTTGTTTTTCATTGGTTTAGCAAAAATTGTTGCGCGGCGACGGCGTCCCTGAATTCCTGAATTTGTTTAATCGCGTCCGGCTTCGCGCTCGTTCCGTCCGACAACTTGACCAAAACGTCGACACCTTTAACCTCGATTCGCTTCACGCGGAAACGATTGCCGTTTATTAGCTCGCAGCATAAAAGCGACCCGACTTTTTCTTTCGGGGTTCGCCTAAAACCCATCACGTCAAATTCATTCATTTTTTTTCTCCTTATGAAACCAACCTCAAAACTTTCCCGTTCTACTTCCGTGCCGAAAAATGCGTTTCGCCCGGCGTGAAATTCCTCGAAAATGAAATGGAAGCGTCTGTTTGCCGATTAAACTCATAGATAAAAACCTTTTAGCGACGGTTCGCGGTTTACGTGATTCAACCAATTTTCGAGTTTTGGTAAATTCGCTTTCGGCGCGAACGTCAAATAAGTTCCGTCTGCTGAATCGCATCCGGCTTGCTCTGCAATGCGAAGCCGCATTTTTGAATTTACGCGCCCAAGATGCGCCCATTTCCCACGCTTCTTTGCTTCTCTGATAAGCCAGAAACTGCTTTCCGAAAGTTTCCACTCTGTCGAACCGCCGATAAAAAGTGCGTCGAATTTGTGCCAGTGAATCGGCAAATCTTCCATTCCGTCTTGAGCAACCAGAGCCGCAGGAAAACCTAAGTCTCTGATTTGCTCTAAAACCTTTTCGCTTCGTTCCCAAGTTGCTTTTGCGTCGGCGACGACATCAGGCGCGGTGGCGAATAAACAATTGTTTTGAAAAGGAATCAACCGCCGAAGAAATTCAAGATATTTCGGAAGTGAAAACTTTTCGCCTTTCGTAAAACATTCGTTTTCAGCCGCGAAGATTGCGCCGACGTTTAGAAAATGTTCCCTGATTCCGCTCGACTTCGTGAGCAGTAAACCGAAGTTTTCACTTTCCCGAACGATGTGTTCTTGCGTCGTGCTTAAGCTTGGAAGTAAATAAATCATTGGTTGACCTCGTAATAAATTCCGGCGCGGCACGGCGCGATTAAAGTTTGCGATTGTCGGTTAATTAAACTCACAGTTGCTTTTCGCCTCGCCAATCGTTTTGTAGTAAAGATTTTGCTCGGCGTGGAATTCCTCGAAAGTCCACTGACAAACGCAATTCGCTTCGCCGCATTTCGGCGTGTGATTGCGCCCCACATCGTAAATACATCGGTCAATTTCTTTTGCGAATTCGGGAAACATTCCGCGAATTGTTTTCATTTCCAAAGCGAACTCGGCTAAAGCCGCGAAATTTAAATCCATCATTTTGCTTTCTCCTTTTTGCCGTTACCAACCGGCGTTTCAAAAGATTTCTCCAGCAGAAAAACCATTTCCGCGTGGCGGCTTCGCTTTGTTTCCGCGCATCGCCGCAATAGCTTTTCGTTCAGCGTGGCGGGTAAATCAATCGTCGTCCGCACGATTTCGCTTGATTTCGTTCCCATAAATTAAAATTCTCCGTAAATTATTTTGCTAGTAAATTGCAAGCAATAATCAGACGATAATTTATTTGCTAGTAAATTGCAAGCAAAGAAATAGTTTTCCGCGTGATTTGCGGTTTTCGGGTGTCGCTTAGTCTCGGTTTGGACTCGAAAATTTTATTCGCGCTTGTTGATTCTGATTGCCGCGTCACGGTCTTTCCATTCCGGCGAAATGGGCGCGAGAATGTCAAGCGCGTCGGCGATTCGTTTTAGCTGCTCGGCGATGTTTCCGGCGTGAAGCTCAATCGTCGCAATTTGCCCGTTCATTTCGTCAAGTTCTGCACTGTAATTTTTTTCACTCATAATTTTGCGCGGTTTATCCGAACTCCGCGAAACGTCCAAATTAAACAAACGCGGTCGCCGCGTTCGTCTGCGACTTCTCACGAATCATTTTCAAATCTTCCCGCACGTCCCAAATCTGACGACACGCGGTCTGTAAATCTTCCCAATTCGGAATATCTTCCGAGTTCAAAATGTAGCTCGCCAATTCTAAATGCGATTCGATTTCGGCAAGTTGCGCGGGCGTGATTTTGTAATTTGTGACATTAAACATTTTCTTTTTTCTCCTTTTCTGCTTTCGCTTCTTTCCGAAGTCGTTTTCGTTCTAGCGCGGCGTAGCAATAAACGCACAAGTCTTCGACGTTGTCCTCGACTTCGTCTTTACAGATTCTACAAATCATCTCGTTTCTCCTTGCGCCGACAGGCGCGTCGTTTTAGCGCGTTTCGCGCGGCGCGATTGTCGCGCCCGTTGTGTTTGGTTGGCGGGTCGTCGGCGTTCGACAACCCGCAGGGCGCGGGCGACGGAACGCGCCCGCGTTTTGTTGAAAACGGTTTCACGCCCAAGCGCGAACCTCGTCAGAACCGCGCCACGCAAGCGACGCGGGCGACGGCGACGGCGACGGCGACGGTTGGGTTAACTCGCGTCGGGAAACCGCGCCAGAACGTAACCCGGCGCGAACCAAACCGACGTGAGTAACCAAAGCAGCCGCTTGATGGTAGCAAAAGCAGCCGCGCTGCCCGCCCGCGCACAGGCACGATGAAAGCCGGCGACCGCCCGCGCCGATTTGAAACAAAACGCGATACGACGAAAAACCGTCCGACGCAGCGACAAAATACTCGCCCGGTTTGCGCCCGCAGCGCACGAACGGTTTTTTTTCGGTCGCTTTGGTGATGGCGTTGTTGAAAGATTTGCTGTTGAATTTGATTTCGTTCATATTTTTGGGGCGCGGAAAACCCGCCGCGCGTCGGGAAAAGAAAAATTTTGAAACATCAACTTACAAGTAAAATGGTAGCAGATTGCTACCAAAACTCAAACACACAAAACGATAGTTTTATATGGCACAAACCGATAGTTTTTTCAGGCAAGTGTTTTGAAAACAAACGCAGTTCCGGGTGCGAGCCGCGCGCGCGGCGAAGAAACGCGCGGCGCGGCGCGGCGCGCCGACCACACCTTATCAACGGTTTTGTTTTCGTTTGATTGCACGGGCAAATTTTCGCGCGAAACCGCGCGGACGAAACGTCCGCACCGACGCGCCAAAACTTTTTACGCTTCGCCGCTTTGGGCGAATCAGCCGCGCTTGTCGCGCAAACTTTCTAAACGTCCAAGTGACCGCGAAGCGGCAAACACGCGCACGCGAAGAAACGAGCGCGGCGAAACGCCCGACCGGATTTATTTTCTTAAATTGATTTAATTCAGGCGCAATGTGAGAGATAAACGAATGCGGTTATCCAGAATAACCAGAGCAGGGTAAACAGAATCAGACGGCGATTTTGTGTCGGCAGTTTTTCGCTCATTTTTCTCTCCTGTAACTTCGCGGATTGATTCGCTGCGGCGCGTCTTCCGGGCATTGCAGATACGCGAACGCGACAATCGAGGCTTGTAGAATTGTCGAAAAAATCTCCGCTTTCGACAGCACTTCATCGCCGTAAAAAAACGCCGCGCTCGTTGTCAGCGACAGTCCGACGACGACAAATAAACGAAACCAATTAACACTTCGGAATGTTCTCATATTCGCTCTAACTCCTTGTGAAATATAGTAGCACAGCTTATAATTTAGATGCGAATGAAACAGTTTCGCTAATTTATTTCGAGGAGATTTTTTTATGACAGGACAAGATATTCAAGACCGTTTCGACGACTTGATTGCCGATTTGGGTTTACCGGAAAATACCGACAAAACCGCCGTGATTTCGTTTCGTAATCCCGACAACACGATGACCACGTTCGAGATTCAAAACGTGGGCGGCGTGGTTCACGCGGGACAAACAGCGGCGGTTCAGGATTTCATTGACGATTTGAAACCCGTTGCGACAACTTACGAGGACGAACGCGCGCCCGTTACTGCCGCGCTCGAAGCCGTCGCTACGGAACGTGCCGGACATCAGGCTTTGATTGATGAGCTTGACATGCGAAACGCGACGCTTCGGGCGTCTGCCGCTTACATTGCAGCGCAAACGGCGCGAACTAATTTAAACACTGCGCTTGCGGGCGATGCCGATTATCAGACAGCCGTCGCCGCGCTGAACGCCGCAAAACTCGACGTGAACTATGTTGACGCGCTATCTGACTATCGGTCGAAAAAAGTGTCGGAAAACTACGACAACTTGGGCGATGCGAAAGGCAACTACGTCGGTTAGTTTCCGATTTTTTTTCTCCTATGGGTTAAGCCGCGTGAATGGGAACACGCGGCTTTTTATATTTCAACCAAAATCATTCCGTAATCGTTCACCGCGTCGCTCAAATTCAAACCCGATTTCATAATCAATCTATTTTTTTTGAACGAGCGATAGTCAACGTAATGCTGCGGGCGATTGAAAATTTGCTTCACCGTCGCCACGTCCGGGTGCAGTTCCGCTAACGCTTCTGCCATTTTAAGCCGTCCGTTTTCAATCAGGTATAGTTCGTCCGTGTTGCCGCCCGAAACGCTCATTGTCGGCGATTTATGTTGAATAAACGCATAAAATAAAACGGTGCATAATCCGTTTTTCAATGCACGCAAACAAACATCGGTGTCGTCGTTGTAAATCGAACGCCAAGCGTAATTGAAACTATTATCAACCAACGTGCAGGAATAAATTCTCGTGTTCGTCACGAATGCGGGAAATTTATTGCGCGAAATGGCGAAAAAATCATACTGAAACCCGGCAAAAGCGATGTTCGCGTAACGGTCGCAGAAATCTTCGGCGGCGCGGAAAATCGCGTCGGTCGTTACCTGAATTTGCAAGTTGTGGTTGAGCCTCGAAAACTTCGTGATGTTGTCGTCAAGCTGCCAATGTTTCGCGTGTCCGTGTGCGATTGAGTGCGCTTTAATCCAGTTTCTCGCGCCGACGAGCTTCATACCATCGCGCGGCAAAACCAGAATCTTTTCGGGCAAAATATGACGGGCGTAATTTTCATATTCGCCCGGTTCGACAACCACAAAATAATTCGTATTCATCGCGTCCAAGGCTTTCGCCGTGTAACGCGATTTGAAACGGTTCTTCGACGGAATGTAAATCGGATAGCGTGTCACGTTTTCTTGCGCGGCGTTTCGCCGCATCTGTAAAATAATCGCGCGTTTTTTGCGCGTCCGAATGCCGTCCGCGCCGTTCGGCGCGAAGAGCGAGGTTTCCGAGCGATGAGGTCGGGCGAGACGCGCCGCTCGTTTCCACGTTTGTTGCGGATGCCGCTTTGCGGCAAGTCGGGGCGAGCGAAGCGAGAGGCGGGACGGGACGACCACACCAACCGCAGCCTTTTCCCGCGCCGACGATGCCGCCGACAATACCAACGAAATTATGTATTTATTCGTTTTATCCGCGCGGCTCACATTTACACGAATTACGGATTTTTGGATTTTTCTTCGTCGGCTTCCAAATATCTGAGGTGCGCTTTCCGGCGCATCGGCATTTCGGGAAACCACATTGATTTTTGCTTCGGCGTGATTCTCTGTCCGATTGTTTCCGCGAATCTCTGCGCGTCCGCTTCACTTCGGAAATGCACGATAACATGCCTCGCGCTCGTTAAATCAAGCTGCACGAATTCGGGCATACCGCGCCAATGCTCACGCCAATCGTCGCCCGCAATCTCGTCCGTAATCTCTGTGTGAAACATACGAATAAATGAATAAATAATGCTTTAATCCGCGGAGTTCTTTTTACCGAACTACGAAATCTCGGACGGCTCGAAACCCGTTGATTTTCCGCGCTCGTTTTTGCAATGAACGCAGGCGCGATAACCGCGCCCGTCTGCGTCCGACATCTTCGCGCCGAAACAAACCGAACACGGTTCGCCCGTGAACCGGCGCGGCTCGCCGAACTGCTCAAGAGCGAGTTGGTCAGGATAAAGTGACGCTTTAATAAACGCATCGGCTTGTCCTGTTTTATGCAGTTGGCTTGCCAGAGCGTTTGGGTTTTCGATGCGCTTACCGTCGGCGACTTCTTTCATCACATACCGGAGAACGTCTTCGAGTGGAAACTGAGACGAGCGGGGAAGAGGTTCAATTTTATCCGCCGTTTTTTCTTCGTTTTCTTCCTCGTTTTGAAAAAGATTTTCAGAGTCCACAGACACACCGCGCTCCGGCGCGTTCTGTCTGTCTGTGTCTTTTTCTTTTTCTTCTCTTTCTTTCTTTCTTTCTATGAGCAAGTCAAAATTTTCTAGTTCCCAGAGGCTTTTTTCAATCGTCCGCGCGTCGGCGTTCAATGCCGAAGCCAAAAACCCTTTGTCGTCAGGTATTTCATCAATTCCGCGCTGTCCGCAATAAAGCAAAATCGCTACAAATACGTAGCGCGTTTGTATCGAACACGCGGCGAACTCGTAGCGAAAAATCAAATTACACTCTATCGGTAGCCAGATTTGCGGCGAATTTGAGACTTCTTTTTTCAAATAATTGCGAAAATTTACCATTAACGGGACAAACAAACTGCGAACAGGTTGCGCGTTCGTCGCGCGTTCGTCGCCTGTTCGTTGCGCGTTCGTCGCGCGTTCGCTTCGTTTTTGCTGTTTTTCTTTCATAAGTCGGTATCCTGCGGCGTGTCCAGCCGTATAAAATTGAACTGTCCTTTTACACTTTCGTTATAAAATTTGCCTTTCGATTCGGCGAGTAGCATCTTCTCGTATAAACTTTCAGGAACGCCGAAATAAACCAGCGTTTTTCCGTTCTGCAAATTTATTTCTAGTGCTTCCTCGTCGGTAAAATAGCCGACTGCGTTTATCCACGACGATTCAACGTGCTTCCAATAACTCATTTCGCATCTCCTTTAGAAACTCGTTGAGCCTCGACGCGAACAGAAATTTTTCAGCCGCGCGAATTTCAACGTCTTCAATAGCGTTATTTCTCCGGCAGATTTCCGAAAATAAATCAGCCGTCGCCGTTTCGATTTTAATTTCAAGCTGTTGCGGCGTGACCTTTTCGATTTCGAGCATCTGCCCCGATTCGCCGACGATGGTAAGCGATATTTTTTCAATCATAAAGTTCTCCTTTTCGCGCAATCGTTTTCAATGGCGGCGCGAATCGCCGTAAATGTAAATACAAACTCATCGAACGAATTGACGACCAGCACGACCGCGCCGTTTTCGCTCAATTCGTAATGTCTGCTTTGCTGGTCAAGGCTCGGCTTTTCACCGAACCGTTTGACTTCAACGAAAATTATCTGCCCGCGAACGATGGCGAACCGATCGGGCGTTCCCGTTTTGCAGAGCGTTACCCATCCCCCTTGTCTGGTT
>CBDUBY010000148.1:0-8470 GCA_965365505.1 uncultured Pyrinomonadaceae bacterium
TTGCCGTTTCGGTTGTGATATGAGCGCAAGCGACTAGCTTGACGCCTTCGAGCGGTTTCTCCGCTTCAAAACGCTCGCGGATTAAACGCAAAACGGGCATTTCGCGGTCAGCCCATTCGATTCGTTGTTTGCCTTGCGGGGCAAGGTTAATGTCTTTAATATCGTATTCCATTGAAATTCCTTCTTTAGCCATAATTAGATTTTTGATTTTTGATTTTTGATTGAAAGCAAAAAGGGAAATGATCTGCCGCGAACGATTATTCGACTCGCCTCAAACCATTTCCCTTTAAATATTAAGATTAGACGCTCGTTGCCGCGCCGTTTAGGGCGGTCAGCAGTGCGTCGGCTTTATCGGTTTTTTCCCAGGTGAATTCGTCATTGGTTCGTCCGAAATGTCCGAATTTGGCGGTCGCCGTGAAAATCGGGCGGCGCAAATCAAGCGTTTCGATAATGCCTTTCGGCGTTAATTCAAAATTAGCGCGAACCGCTTCGGAAAGTTTGTCTTCGTCAAATCTGCCTGTGCCGTGCGTGTCCACGCGAACCGAAACCGGCTCGGCGACTCCGATGGCGTAAGCCAATTGAACGGTGCATTTTTCCGCGAGTCCTGCCGCGACGATATTTTTAGCGATGTAACGCGCCATATAAGCGGCAGATCGGTCAACCTTCGTCGGGTCTTTGCCGGAGAACGCGCCGCCGCCGTGCGGCGCATAGCCGCCGTAAGTGTCAACGATAATTTTGCGACCCGTTAACCCGGCATCGCCCATCGGACCGCCGACGACAAAACGTCCGGTCGGGTTGATATGATATTTCGTTTCGTCATCAAGCAGATCGGCTGGAACGGTAGTTTTAATGATTTTCTCTAAAATATCGGCGCGGAGAGTTTCCGTTTCGACCTCTTCGGCGTGTTGTGTCGAGATGACAACGGCTTCAACACGAAAAGGCTTGCCGTCTCGATATTCTACCGTCACCTGAGATTTGCCGTCGGGACGTAGATAATCCAGCTCGCCGCTGCGCCTTGATTCGGAAAGTTTTCTCGTTAGATTGTGCGCCAATTGAATCGGCAGAGGCATCAGCTCATCGGTTTCGTTACAGGCGAACCCGAACATCAAGCCCTGATCGCCCGCGCCGCCCGTGTCTACGCCTTGAGCGATATCCGGCGATTGCGTCCCGACCAAATCCATCACGCTCAGAGTGTTACAGTCATAACCGAAACTGGCGTTGTTGTAGCCGATGTCATTAATTGTATCGCGGATGATTTTTTTGTAATTGACAATTGCACTGGTGGTGATTTCGCCGGCGATGACGGCAGTGCCGGTCGTGACCAAAGTTTCACAGGCGACGCGAGCCGTCGGATCTTGTTCAAGAATCGCGTCTAAAACGGCATCTGAAATCTGGTCGGCGATTTTATCGGGATGTCCTTCGGTGACGGATTCCGAAGTAAATAAAAATTTTGCGTTACTCAATAGTTTCTAACTCCTTTATACTAATAAAAATTAAATTATGGATAGGATAACAAAAGGCAGATTTTATCTTTTTATTATTAGAGTGTCAAAAGTAACCGATTTTCACAAAAGAGAAGTCGCGTAAACCAACTAAATCAAGAAACATTATTATATTGTTTGCGTCCGATAATAAAGATTATGTAAATTAGCAACATAATAAATGAGAGATGCTAAGTGATTTATGTTTATCACTTAGCATCTCTCATAAGACTGACAAAGTTTTTAATTCAGCGATGCGTAGCACTCGCAAGCAGAAGTTTCCAGTTTTTGACGATTAGTAACGGAAATTCGCCCGCGACTGTAATGAATAATATCCTTATCACGTAAATTTTGCGCGATGCAGGTGACGCTCGGGCGATGAACGCCGAGAAAATACGCGATTTGCTCGTGAGTTAAAACAAGTTTGTTTCTTCCGCTGCGGTCGTCGAGCATCAGCAGCCAGGTGCAAAATCTCTGTTCGATTAAGTGATATTGATTGCAGATAGCTTTTTGCGTGATTTGATTGATAAAATTGTTCAAATATTCAAAGAATATAGATTTCAAAAAACTGCACTGGTAAAATTCCTGCTTGAATATGCCGGTGTTAATTTTCAAAGCAGTACCGCCGATTAAAGTTTGCATCCATGGGACAAAAGATTTTTTATCTTTCAGAACGGCGGCGGCACCCGTTAAGCCTTCGTTACCAATCATCGCCGTTCCGGCAGTCCTGCCGTCTTCTAAAACGCTTATCTGGGAAAAGACTGCGGTTTCGGGAAAATATATGAAATTGCCGCAATCGCTTGGCTGGTAAACATTTTCGCCGCTAGCGAAAGTTACAGATTGAAAATATGGCATCAGGCGAACTAGTTCGCTGTCAGGCAGCGCGGCAAGCAGACGATTCGAGGAAAACTCGCCGATCGAATAAGTTTCGCCCGAGGAATTATTCCAATTATTACTAAACGGTTTATTGACCGATTCGCCGTTAACCGTCGCAGGAACGACTAAATTTAATGCGTTTTTTTTATAAGTAACGCTGTTGTGTTTATAACCATTTAACATAAATTTTCCCCTTGTTTTGCTTCGTCGCCTGAGCAGTTCCAAATTCTTTTTAGGCTTCTCGAATGTCCACGATAATCATTTTGTCGCGCGAGTCGAATTCCCTTTCGTTGATTTGCGTCATAAGCACTTTGACCTCTGCCGTATTTTCGGCAAACTGACAAGTGAAATTAAACTTCTGCGCCGATTCCGTGCCTTGCGCGAAATAGCGAAAGCGGCGGCGAAAATCTTCGACATTCTTCAACGGCGCAATTTCGTCAAAAAAGTTGCGCCCGACAGTTTCTGATGCTCCGTTCAACGCTTTATTAGTATTGGCAGTTCTTAAATATCGGATGGTTCCCGCCGTGTCCAATTCAAATAAACCAACTATGTCGGAAGATGTGGTTATCATATTGTTTTGGTAAAGAGCCTTTGATGACTCGATTTATTCTTTAAGTGTTTTTCGAGAGCAATTTCCAATTCACCGAAATTCACCGGCTTGACCAGATAATCGTCGGCTCCGGCGGCGAGAACGGATGCGCGAACTTTTTCTTCGGAGTGGGCGGAAATAAAAATAATTTTCGTATCCTCGTGGATCAAAAGTTCGCGCATCCGCTCGGTGGTGGTAAGACCGTCAATTTTCGGCAGTTTATAATCCATTAAAATGACATCGGGTTTTTGGCTCACCGCCATTTCTATCGCTTCTTCTCCCGAGTTGGCTTCGATAACGCGATAGTTCCAAATTTCCAAAAGATATTTCAGCATCAGCCGCGTATCGGCGTCGTCCTCGACAATTAACACCAGTGGGTGTAGGACCGGCGCTGCCGGTAAATATTGAATGCCGTTCGACATCTTTTTAATTTTAACTCTCCCAGATGAATTGAGGGGTGAGGCAGATAAATCGTCATTTGTAAGAAACATAAATTTAGTTTCCCCCGCATAAATTTTTTAAATTCACGATTGTGTAAATAAAAGAGTCATTCGATTCAACTAACAAATATAAAAATAAAGAAGGCAAGATTTCCGAGGAAACTTGCCTTCTTTCCCCCTTGTTCGCGCGCCGTCCGACTCCATACAATCAGACGGCAACACATTCATGAGTTGCTTTTGAAAATTCTTTCAAAAAGGATTTCACAACTCCATTCTTTACATTGAAGTTAGTATCTGATTTAAAACGGGGCGTGAACATCAGGAAGGTGGACAAAGTTTATAGGGAAAATCCCTAGTTCTTTAAGTAAAAAGGGTTACTCAAATTGGAAGGACAAGTGGTATATGGAAAATGCTAATTATCTTCCAGCCAGCCCTGCAGAATCGCAAACCGGACAATATCAATACGGCTGGTCATATCGAGTTTCCGCATAGCATTGGCTTTGTGAGCTTCGACGGTTTTGACGCTGATGGTCATTTGCGCGGCGATTTCCTTGTTGCTGTAGCCCCAGGCGATTTGGCGAAGAATTTCGTTTTCGCGGTCGCTCAGAGATTGTTTGAGGGTCGAATCGGCGGGCGCGGCGCGGCGCGTGAAATTGCCCATCACGCGACCGGCAATCGCCGGGTCGAGATAATTGCCGCCGCGCGCCACGGCGCGGATGCCGCGCAGCAGTTCAATCGAAGGGCTTTGTTTGAGAATATAGCCGCTCGCACCGGCGCGCAGCAGTTCCTGAAGATAACCGTCGTCTGAGTGGCGCGTCAGAGTGATAATTTTAATCAGCGGCTGACTTTGCTTGAGTTTTTTCGTTGCCTTTAAGCCGTTCAGATCAGGCATCGTGACATCCATCAGCACGATGTCTGGGTCGAGTTCCAGAGCCAGCTTGACGCAGTTTTGACCATCGCCGGCTTCGCCGCAAACTTCCATATCATCCTGCTGGTTGATGATTAATTTCAAACCTTCGCGGACGGTTTCGTGGTCTTCGGCGATTAATATACGCAGCTTATCCATTTCTTCTGAGAGTATGATTACAAACGCCTATCGGAAATTTATTACGGTCAAGATTTGGAGATTTCAGTGATTGATTTTTTTATTAAATGTGAGCCAACATTATATGCAGTTCGGCAAGAATTGTGCAAGGACATATTCAGTGAGTGGCGAGGCAATTTGAAAATTCTCAGAAAGTTCCTGCAAAGTTCCGAAGCGCAATGCTGGAACAAGCAGTTAAATTGCCGGTTACACCGAAATTTTCGCGGGTTTTGATTTTGTTTATCTCATTTGTTTACTAGAAGCTCGCGTAAAAATAGTTTCAAGCGTTCTGAGTTCCAGCATAAGACGGGCTTCTACCGCGAGAAAAGCCAGCTAAAGCTGGAACTCAGAACGTCGCTTTCGATTTTTGAGCGAGCTTCTAAAATTTCAGAGGCACGCGGACATAGATGGTCGTTCCCTGTCCGGGAGTGGATTCGATGTCGAGCGTGCCGCCGATAATGCTGGCGCGTTCATACATTCCGACTAAGCCGATGCCTTTGTTACGGTTGTTTTTGTCTTCGACATTAAAGCCTTCGCCGTTGTCCTCGATGATTAAAACTATCGTCTCGCCGCGTTTTTCCAGCATCACACTCGCTTTAGAGGCTTTCGAATGCTTGAGCACGTTGTTTAGAGCCTCCTGCGTGATGCGGTAGATATTCGTTTCGGTGACGGGCGCGAGCCGCGCTTTTTTTAAGCCGCTAAGGTAAAATTCCGAAGCGATTCCCGAATGTTTCGACCATTCTTTAAGATAAACTTCGAGCGCGGCGGTCAAGCCCAAATCGTCGAGCGCGGCGGGACGCAATTCCCACGCGAGAAAATCAACCGAATCGGAAACGTGCTTGGCAAGCTGCTGCGCGTCGTCAATCGCCGTGCAAATCTCGTCTTCCCCGCACAATTTTCTCGCGGATTCAAGCTTCAATTTCAAAGCGACCATCTGCTGTCCGAGCTGGTCGTGCAAATCGCGGGCGATGCGTTTGCGCTCGTCTTCCTGCGCGCCGACCATTCTTTGCAGCATTTCCTTATCCTTAAGGGCTTTCTGGGTAGTTAGCTTATCGGTCATATCGCGGGCGATTTTGACAAATCCTTTGCCGTCCTTGAGGCGTGACATCACGCCCGAAGCGTAAAAGCGCACGCCGTTTTTGCGGATGTGCCAGCGTTCGTCTTCGGCGTGTCCCTTCTTCAAGGCAGTCAGTCGTTCCTGTTCGGGAACGCCGTCGGCGCGGTCTTCGGGCGTGAACACAATCGCGCCGCTTTTGCCGATAATCTCTTTCGCCTTATAACCGAAAACCTTCTGCGCGCCCGTATTCCACGTTTCGATTATATTATCTTCGGTTAATGTGAAAATGGCATAATCGGTGACGCTTTCAATCAGTAATTGCAGGCGTTCCATCGCTTCGCTCAATTGCCCTTCGGCTTTTTTGCGCTCGGTAATGTCAATCGAAACGCCGACGACACCGATTAAATTGCCCTGCTCGTCTTCGATTGGCGAATTAATAACGTGCGCCGGAAACGTCGTGCCGCTGCGATGCCGCACCTGAAATTCGCCCGACCAGCTTTCGCCCTTGCGTAGCTGCCACATAATCTCGGCGGCTTGCTGGGCGGATGCGTCCGGCGTGGTCAATTCCATTATATTGCGCCCCGTCGCTTCGCGCGCCGTCCAGCCGAAGAGCGTCTGGGCGTATTGATTCCAATGCGTCACCATGCCGTTCAAATCGGTGGCGATAACCGATTGCTCGACGGTGTTGAGCAGCTGCGCCTGAAAGCGTATTGATTGTTCCGCCATCCGCCGTTCGGTGATGTTGAAAAAGGTCAGCACCGCGCCGCTGATGCGGTCGTCGCCGGTGCGATACGGCACAATCCGCATCAGAAACCATTTCCCGCTGTGCGTCCGCACTTCGCGCTCGACCGTTATCAAGCGGTCAATGACATCCTCGACATCTTTCGGCAAATCTTCAAATTCAAGCCGCGTCGCAATATCGGTAATCGGTCGGTTCAAATCCGCGTCAATTAAATTGAAAATCTCGCGCACCGGCGGCGTGAACATTTTGACGCGCAAACTGCGGTCGAGAAAAACCGTGCCGATGTCGGTCGAGTTGAGCAGATTCTGAAAACTGTTGTTCGATTGGGAAAGCTCCTCGATTTTGATTTTCAGTTCCTGGTTGACCGTCGTCAGTTCTTCGTTGACCGACTGCAATTCCTCTTTGCTCGTTTCAAGTTCTTCGCTCGAAGCGCGCAGCTCCTCGTTGAGCGCCTGCAATTCCTCGTTCGAAGCGCGCAGCTCTTCGGTTTGAATTTCAAACTGCTCGACCGACGAGCGCAACTGGTCTTTGACGCGAATCAATTCCTGTTCAATCTGATAGACAACCGGTTCGCCGCCGCGGTTAATCGCTTCGACCCGCTCGGCGGTTTCGCCCTTTTCGTTAAACAGCACGAGAATAAAGCCGCGCGCCGTGTCGCCGCTCGTCTTCAGCACCGGACGCACGCTGATGTCAACGAGTTCCGTCCGCTCGCCGATGTTGACGGGCAGGTTTTTCGCCTCGATATTTGCCTGCCGCTGGATGGCTTGATACAAAGCGGCGCGCAGTTCGACGCGCAATTCCGGGCGAATGGTGTTGAGCAGGTTTTTGCTCGGCTCACCGCCCTGAATCTGCATAAAGCGTCCGGCGCGTTCGGAAAGATGCACGATGTCGTATTCTTCGTTAACGACCACCGACGGCGGCGCGTATTGTTCGAGAAGCTGCTGGTGCAGCTCGCCGAACGAGATTCGTTCGAGGGCGGCGAGCTGCTTGTTCTGCTGCGCTTGTTCAAGCGTCGCGTTTTCGGTAAAGCGGAAAGCCCTGAGCGGCGTTTCCGGCACCGGATAAGCGATGCGCTGCGTCGCCTGACGGCTCTGGTAGATATGCCGCTCGCGGCTGACCGCCGCATACAAATCGCCCGCGCCGTCAACCGATTCGGACGAGCCGAGAAACAAATAACCGCCGGGATTAAGAGCGAAATGCATCGTCTCCAAAACCCTTTCCTGCGCCGTCTGGTTCAGATAAATTAAAAGATTACGGCACGTCGCCAAATCGAGATGCGAAAACGGCGGGTCTTTGGTGACGTTGTGGTTGGCGAACAAAATCATCTCGCGCAATTCGCGCCGGACGCGGTAGCCGTCGCCTTCTTTGACGAAAAACCGGCGCAGGCGTTCGGGCGAGATGTCCGCCGCGTCGTTCAGCGTGTAGAAGCCGTCGCGGGCATTAGCAATCGCCGTATCGTCAATGTCGGTGGCGAATATCTGGACGTTCGGCGCGCCCGTCTTGCGGCTGACCTGCTCGGCGCAGAGCATCGCTATCGAATAGGCTTCTTCGCCCGTAGCGCAGCCCGCGACCCAGACGCGCAGCTGGTCTTCCTCGGTTTTGCCTTCGAGCAGACCGGGCAGAATTTCGCTTTCCAGAAATTGAAACGCTTCTTTGTCGCGGAAAAAATTCGTCACCGAAATCAGCAAATCCTTCAAAAGCGCCTGCGCTTCTTCGGGCGTTTCGCGCAGGTAAGCCGCATAGCTCGGCAAATCGGGCAAGCTGTGGACGTTGATGCGCCGTTCGATGCGCCGCAGAACGGTGGCGCGTTTGTAATTGGAGAAATCGTGTCCGGTGCGCACGCGCAGATGCGTGAAAATCTCGCGCAGTGCTTGAAGCTGCTCGTCGGGTCGGGATTCGGGTTCAACCGGAATCTCGACCGCGCCGAAACTGCTTTTATAAGCGACTATTTTCGACGGAATGTCGGCGACGTTCAAAACCGCGTCAACCAGATCGGTGGCAATCGAATTGCGCGGCATCTCGCTGTATTCCGCCTCGCGCGGGTTTTGGACAAACGCCACGCCGCCGCGTTCCTTGACCCGTTTGATGCCCATCGAGCCGTTCGCGCCCGTCCCGGATAAAATCACGGCAATCGCCCGCGACGTATGCGATTCGGCAAGCGTGCGAAAGAAAATATCCACCGGCGCGCGGCGTTCCTCGAC
>CBDUBY010000149.1:0-8445 GCA_965365505.1 uncultured Pyrinomonadaceae bacterium
AGAGAATCATACAGGTTCGCTCGATTCCGGCGGCGAAACCGCCGTGCGGCGGCGTACCGAATTCGAGCGCGTCAAGGAAAAATCCAAAGCGTTCACGTGCTTTTTCCGGCGATAATCCTAATGCTTTGAAGTTCAACGCCTGAATTTCCTTTTGGTGAATTCTGATCGAACCGCCCGCGCATTCGTAGCCGTTGATCACCGCGTCGTAGGCTTTGGCGCGAACCTGTCCGAGCAGATGATGTTCCTCGTCCGTTTCAATCGCCCGTTTGAACATTTCCAAATCTTCGTCCATCGGCGACGTAAACGGATGATGCGCGGCGGCGTAAGTTCCGCTTTCGTCGTCGAATTCAAACATCGGAAATTCGGTGACGAGCAGCGGTTTGTATAAATTTCTATCAATCAGATTTTCGCGCTTGGCAATCTCAACGCGCAATGCGCCGAGCGATGCGGCAACAACCGATTTTTTGCCCGCGACGATTAAAACCGCGTCGCCTTTTTCAGCGTTCGCCGCGCTCGCCAACGCTTCGATTTTCTCTTGACCTAAAACTTTCAAAAGCGATGAAGTCGTTTCCACGTCGCCAATTTTTATCCAGGCAAGCGCGCCTGCGCCGTAACGCTTTACAAACTCTTGTAACTCATCCAACTGCTTGCGCGAAAAATCAGCTTTGCCTTTGGCGACGACGCATTTTATCTCGCCGCCGTTTTCCAGAGTGGACGCAAATGGCGCGAAATCCGTGTCTTTTAACTCATTGGATAAATCCCGCAATTCCATCTCGAAACGCAAATCCGGTTTGTCGCTTCCGTAACGACGCATCGCCTCGCTGTAAGTCATTCGCGGAAATCGCGCGGGCAATTCAACGTCAATCAATTTGAAAACGTGACCGAAAAAGCCTTCGATAACGCGATAAACCATTTCCTGATTCGCAAAACTCATTTCAACGTCGAGCTGCGTGAATTCCGGCTGGCGGTCGGCGCGCAAATCTTCGTCGCGGAAACAGCGGGCGATTTGGTAATACTTGTCGAAACCGGAAATCATCGTCAATTGTTTCAAAATCTGCGGCGACTGCGGCAGCGCGAAAAACTTGCTCGTGTGAATTCTCGACGGCACGATAAAATCTCTCGCGCCTTCGGGCGTTGATTTGAGAAGAATCGGCGTTTCGATTTCGATAAAATCCTGCGCGTCCATAAACTCGCGGATTTTCGCCACGGCTTTCGCGCGCATTCGGATATTGTGCTGCAATTGCGGGCGGCGCAAATCCAGATAACGATATTTCAGCCGCGTGTCTTCGCTCGCTAAGTTTTCCGAACCGGCGACTTCAAGTTGAAACGGCGGAGTTTTCGCGTCGTTCAAAATCAAAATTTCGTTGACGTGAACTTCGATCTCGCCGGTTGCGAGTTTCTGGTTGCGCGTTCCTTCGTCGCGGAGAAAAACTTCGCCAAGAACTGCTATCACATATTCGCCGCGCACGTTTTTGGCTTTCGCATGCGCTTCCTTCGCCGTTTCCTCGCTGACGACGATTTGCGTCAAACCATAGCGGTCGCGCAAATCAACGAACGTGAAAATCCCGAAGTCGCGTTTTTTTGCCGCCCAACCCATCAAAACAACCTGCTTGCCGACATCGCCCGCGCGAAGCTCGCCGCAAGTATGCGTGCGCTCCAAATTTCCCAAACTGTCTAACATAAATTTTTATTGCCCACGAAACACACTAAAAACACGAAAATAACAAATCAAAAATTTTCGTGTTTTTAGTGTGTTTCGTGGGTAAATCTCTTTCATAAAATAAAAAACGCCTTTCGATTGGCGACAAACGAAAGGCTTTCCAACAAAATTATTTGTCAGAAGCCGTTTCAATTATTGTCGTCGTTAAATCGAACTGCGTTCATAAAAATCCTGTCAAGGATACAAGACGATTGGGTGAAAAAGCAAATTCCCCGACGCGCATTCCGAAGTTTTAGTCGAGATAAAGATTCATAATGCGCTCGGCTAAATCCATTCTGCCCCAAAACTCCGAGATAAACATTTTGAAATCCGAGACGTTTATCCAATATTTGTCGGGAACAACTTCGCCTCGGTTTACAGGCTGAAAAATCACAATGCCGACCAATGCGCCGATTAAGGTAACGGGAACGGAAATCTGCTGACCGTGAACTTCAAACGTCGCGCCCGGATGAAAACGAAACTGCGCAGGCAATCTGCCCATCTGCGCGGTTTGGCGAACCAGATGCAGAACCGTGTCTTCCGCGCCGCTCAGATTAAAACCGGGACAGGCGGTTTTCATTTTAAAATCAACTTCAAACGGCATCGGCAGCGCTCTCGGTAAACCCATAAAAGTCAGCAGCCGCCAATGCTGTTTGATAAAATTCTGATAATCGCCCATCGTTAAATCGTCGGTTTCCAGAGATTTTTTCAAAGTTGCCTGCACCGCCGCGCACGTCAAAGCAAACGCTGCGTCCGTCGCGCCCGTGTCCATCGTTTCGATTGTTTCGCGTATCAATTCGCCGACTTGTTTCATAGATTTTCACTTTCCGAAAGATTTGTCTGATTATAAACCACTTTTCGCCGCCATAAAATTTTCTGTATAATCAGGGCGAATATGAAATTCGTTTTCTCGCGCCGCTTTTTTATTTTACTGGCAATCGGTTTCGTGCCGCTTTCCTTGTCGTGGAACTTTCCCGCGCTGCGTTATGCGGTTTTGATTTATGATGTTGCGCTCGTTGCGCTCGCTCTGTTCGATTATTTCACCAGCCGCAAACTTCCCGAAGAACTAACGGTAAGGCGCGAATTTGAAAAGCGTTTCGCCATCGGCGATGAAACGCAGGTTAAACTCCACGTCGAAAACCGCTCGCCGAGTGATTTTCATTTGAAAATCAAAGACGAATTTCCGCCGGAACTTAAACTTTCCAAAAACAGAGAAGCACATTTTAACGTCGAAGCGCAGACGACCGTTGATTTCGTTTACGGATTAACGCCGCCGAAGCGCGGGAAATATCAATTCGGCACGATTGCCGTTCGCTTTTTATCGAAGCTCGGACTCGTTTGGTGTCAGACTGATTTAGGCGCGGCTGAAACAATCAAAGTTTATCCGAACATTCGTCGGGCGCGTGAAATGGCTTTGAAAGCGTTGGGCGCGGTTTCGTTTCTCGCCGTGCAGCGCAAAGCCGTGCGGCGCGGCGAAGGGCGCGATTTTGAGTCAATGCGCGATTACGTTCGCGGCGACGAACTCAGACATATTTCATGGACGGCGACGGCGAGACGTTCGCGGCTCATCACGCGCCAATATCAAATCGAGCGCGACCAGACGATTTTAATCGCGCTAGATGCGGGGCGTTTAATGACCGGCAGAATTGACGATGAAACGAAATTCGACACGGCGATTCACGCAAGTTTGGCGTTGATGGCGGCAGCGGCTCGCGGCGGCGACAACTGCGGTTTGCTGGTTTTCGGGCGCAAAGTTAAAAAGTTTCTGCCGCCGCAAAAGGGAATCGGTCATATTGACGCTTGTTTGGAAGCCTTACACGATTTAGAGCCGGAAATGATTGAGCCGTCTTATTCACGCGCCTTTCAATTCATTTCCTCGAACTCAAAAAAGCGTTCGTTCGTTATTATTCTCACCGACCTTGTCGATAAAGAATCTTCGAAAGAATTGATAACGTCGCTCAAACTGCTGCGTCCGCGTCATCTGCCGCTCGTCGTTTGCATCGGCGACCGCGATTTGAATCAGACGGTCAGCCAAAAACCAACGGACATCCGGGACGTTTTCACCCAATCGGCAGCCGAAGAAATCATTCACCAGCGCGAATCAGCTTTAAGATTAGTTGAAATGCTCGGCGGACTCGCGCTCGATGTCACAACGCAGACGCTCGCGCCGCGTCTTTTAGAAACTTATTTGAAAGTCAAAGAAAGAGGTTTATTATAAAAATGCCGCAAACCAACTGCCTCACACATTGAACGCTTGGATGACAGAAACTCACATCAACCGCCCTAATAGAACGCAGTACAACCAATAAAAGAAGATATTGAGTTTGTTCGTTGTCCTTGTTTTTTTCATTGAATGCACATAAAAATGCTCCTCTGCCGCGAAAGGCAAAGGAGCAAAAACGAGCGTCATACTACGCCGAAAGAAAGTTTAGGGTACCGCCTGGTGATACAAATTTGCCAGCGGCAAATCGCCGCCTGCGCCCCAGTAATCTATTCTGAGAGCCGCAGTTCCCGGAGGCGTTCCGCTGTTTAGGATATACCATGTGCCTGCGCGATAGACTGCCAGATCCGTTACAGAATCGCCGTCATAATCGCCCGGCGCCGGTCGGTCGCCCGCCGCGCCCCAAGTTCTTCCAATCGCCGTTTGCGTGCTGGATTGGAGAATATACCAGGTGCCTGAAGATTGACGGAAAACCGCGATATCGGTTCGGGTGTCGCCGTCGTAGTTACCCGGCACGACCAAATCGCCCGATGTGCCGAATTGAACCGCGTAGCTGCTGTCGCCCTGCGGGTTAGGCGCGATATACCACGTGTTGTCGGTCGGGCGATAAATGCCGATGTCCGCCGTGTCTCTGCCGTTAAAGTGACCGCGCACCGGAATGTCGCCTGTTTGTCCGCCCCACTGAACGGCTCTGAACGTCGGCGCGGCGCCGTTATTGCTGTTGCGTATATACCAATTGCCATCGCCGGGTCTATAAACAGCAACATCATACCTGCCGTCGCCGTCGTAGTCTTGCGGAACAGCTCGGTCGGTAGGCGTGCCGAATTGAATGGTCTGTAACGTGTTGGTGCTGCTGTTGAGAATGAACCACGACAACGGTGTTCCAAACGCGCCGCTTACACGGATAACCGCCAAGTCGTGTCTGCGGTCGCCATCATAATCGCCCGGCACCGGCAAATCGTTGCCCCCCGAGCCGAAATTGATATAACGGTTATTTAGCGTGTTGTTATCACGCAGATACCAGAAAGCATTTGACCCACGGAAAACGCCCATATCGGTTTTGCCGTCGCCGTCAAAATCCGCGCTGGTGAAACGCTTCGCACCGAACGTGCCGCCAGCCGTAATGTCTATGCTCCAGCCGCCCATAATGTTGTTCGTGGTGCCGCCGCCAGTAGCGTCATCAACAACAACCAACTGCCATGTTCCGTTGCCGTCGGTGCCGTTAAATACCGAAGCAAGAGTTGCCCCGCCGGCGGTTGCCGAATTCGGATACGGCGGAAGAAAATCCGGCATTGTGTCACCCGCACCAATGTTGGTCGGTCTGAATGTGCCCGTCGCCAGCGGTCCAGCATCCGCGAGGATTGCTGCCGCCGAATCGTCAAACGTAATGTTTTGTGCCACAACGTCTGCTGTGCCGCCCGCGTCGGACATAAGTAAAATACGCTTGCCGCTCGGTCCGATAAGCATAATGTCCAAATCGTCCGGGTTTAAATGATTAATGCCGGTTAGCGTAACGTTGACATCGGTAATCGCGCCGGTTAAGCCGCTGGCGGTAATCGTCGAAGGATAAGGTGTGGCGCGTCCGCGTCCGCCGTCACCTGCGTGAATTGGAGCGTCATTGGTAAAGTCAGTCGCCGTGCTGCCCGTTGTTGTAATCGTAATAGTCCAGCCATTGCCGATTGTAGTCATATCAATGCCGGTGTCATCTACAACATACAAACTCCACGTGCCGTTTGCCGCAATACCTCCAAAAGCGGCGGCAAGCGTTGTGTTCGTGCCGGGCGCGGGCGCGGGCGCGGGAAAGGTATCACCCGTGCCAATGTTCGTCGGCAGGTAAGTTCCCGAAGCGATCAGCCCGGCGTCAGACAAACCAGCCGTTGCCGCGTCGCTAAAAGTCAGATTGGTGAAAAAAATGTCGTTTGCGCCGCCCGCGTCAGACAATAAAATTATATTGTTGCCGTTTGGCGCGACCAATAAAATGTCTATGTCGTCAGGAAACGTAGAATTAAAATTATTCAACGATACGGTGATGTTAGTGATGTTACCGGATAGTCCGGCAACCTCAATGTTTGAAGGATATGGGTTGCCAATTCCGACCGCTGTCGCATCGTTAGCGGTAATCGCGGTCGTATTACTAAAAACGACTGCAAACGTCGGACTGAACATAGTTAAAATCAAAAAAACGGTAAATACGCTGGCGAGCAGTTTTTTTACCGAGTCTTTTTTGCTTGAATGTTTTTTGCTTTTCATTTAACTCTCCTTGAAAAATTTGAAACTCTGCGAATTCTGTCGGACAGTTTCGCAGGATAAGGCGCGAGAAACTTTGCCGCCGCGCTCAACATCTATTTAGGACAAAACTAAATTATTTGCGTGTTTCAATTTCACTCCGATAATTTCACGTTTCGTTGAAGAAACGATCTAATTATCACAGGTATAATTGCGCTTAAAATGCGTCGTCATCAATTTAAAGGAACAAAATATAAAGAGAAATTTTTATTGCCAAAAACTTGTGCCGAGAGTTAAATCTGTCTGAATTTTTAATCGGTTGTCAGCAGTTACATCAATAAAAATATAGCTTGAAACTGCTATAACTAAATAGCTAATGTTCATCTTATAACACTAATTTGTTAAAGGCGTCAACAGATTAAAAGATGTTAAAAACAAAAACTAAAATAGTGAAAATAGTATAAATTTCCGTAATACTGCAACGCCTGAAATATGTATGCGCTTATTATTTGTCGCCTTTCATTTTGTCGTTTGCCTTTGCTCCTGACCGACCAGAATCAGATAAGAATACATTGCGACGCCCGTTAAAATTCCCGTGCCGAGCTTGATCCACGCGGGCAGCGCGGACGGCGATAGAAAGCCTTCGATAACTCCGGCGAGGACGAGCAGAACGGCGCAGCCGATTGCTAAACGGACGGCTTCGAGTCCGTTTTTTTTCAAAGCCTGCCCGCGCGTTAAATCGCCCGGATTTATCATTGAATAGCCGATTAGCATTCCCGCGCCGCCCGCAATGAAAATGCACGATAATTCGATAACGCCGTGTCCGACCATAAATGTCACGAGTTCGTTGCCGAAATTCGTATCAATTTTGTAGCACACGCCCAAAACTCCGCCGATGTGCAGCCCGTTAAAAACCAAAACGTAAATGGTTCCGATGCCGAAAAACGCGCCGAACGCAAACGCCCTGAGCGCGACCAGAATGTTATTGGTCAAAATTTCGCTCGAACCGATTTGATTCGCTTCGTTTAATCTCATCCACCAGCGATTGCCGTCCTGCACAGCAAAACGCAAATCGCTCAAACCGAGTTCATCAGCGAAATTCAAATCGTTGTAGCACAGCAGAAAAGAGGCGACTCCAAAAAACGTAAAAATCGCAAACGCCAGCGCGGTAAATCGCCAGGTGCGGCGAAAGGCTCTTGGGAAATCTTCGGCGAAAAAATTCCATAAAAGATTCGCGCCTTGATTTTCCGCCCGATAAATCTTTCCGTGAGCGCGAATCACCAGACTGTTCAGATAATTAATCAATTTCAAATCGCGCGTTTCCGCCCGCGCAATCGCCAAATCGGTAGCGGCGCGACGATAAAGTTCGCCGAACTCGCGCACTTCCATCCGCGACAAGCCTTTTATCGAAGACGTTTCCAGAATCGAAAGCAAATCTTCGAGCCGCTGCCAATTGTCTTTGTGGTCGCTGATAAAGCGGTTCATAACGATTTTGGATTTGAGATTGCGGATTTGAAATTTATTTAAATTCTTCCTCCGCGAATTCCGAATATACACATTGCCAATCCACAAGCGCAAATCTAAAATCGAAAATGAACTATGTCCGAAGAAGCGAAGAAATTTCAAGAAGAAGAAGCGATTGAGAAAACCTACGATTTGCGCGTCACGATGCGCCTGCTGAGTTATCTGAAACCGTATTGGAAGATGGCGGCAGTCGCCCTTATCTTCACGCTCGCTCTCGGTGTCGTCGGCAATTTATCGCCGTGGTTTACCAAACACGCCATTGACGATTTTATTACGCCGCGCCAAACCAACGGTTTGTGGGCTTTTTCCGTGGCTTTCTTCGCCCTGTTTCTGTTCCGCTTTTTGTTTTCTTATCTTCAGGAAGTTTTGCTCAACATCGTCGGACAGCGCGTGATGTTCGACTTGCGGACGCAAATCTACACGAAACTTCAACAACAGGAAGTCGCTTATTACGATAAAAATCCAGTCGGACGAATTATCACGCGAATTACTTCCGACGTTGACGCGCTCAATGAACTTTTCACTTCAGGCGTGATTGATGTTTTGGGCGATTTGGTCAGTATTCTTGTTATTATCGGGATGATGTTTGCAATGGATTGGCAGCTCGCACTCGTTTCGCTGCTTACCGTGCCGCTGCTTTTTACGGCGACAAACTGGTTTCGCAAACGCGCCCGCGTCGGTTTTGATAAAGTGCGAACCCGCACGGCAAAGCTCAACGCTTTTTTGCAGGAACATATTTCCGGCGCGCAAACCGTCCAGCTTTTTAACGCCGAAG
>CBDUBY010000150.1:0-8419 GCA_965365505.1 uncultured Pyrinomonadaceae bacterium
TCGGGACGAATCATTATATTTTCCGGTTTAATATCGCGGTGAACGATTTTTGCGTCGTGGGCGGCGGCGAGCGCGTTGGCGATTTGAATGGAAATTTCCAAAATCTCCGGCAATGTCGGAACACCGTCATCCTGACGGTTTCTTCGATTACCGTCACGATGACGGTGTTCCGTGTTAATAATATCACGCAAAGTTTCGCCTTCAATATATTCGCTGACAATGTAATTCGCGTCGTTCGATTCGCCGATTTCGTGAATGACCAAAATATTCGGATGATTCAAAGCGGACGCGGCTTTGGCTTCCTTGATAAATCTTTGGAGGTTCGATTCGTGTTTGGCAAACTTTTCATTGAGGATTTTGACGGCGATTCGTCTGTCGAGTTTTTTATCCTGTGCCAAATAAACCTCGCCCATTCCGCCCGCGCCGATTTGTTTGATAATTTCATAATGCCCGAAACTCGTTCCCGCTTTGAGATTTTTCGGTTCGATAAAAAGACTGATAACTTCCGTTGCGGCGGGCTGTTCCATAAAACTTTCGGCATCATTATACGAATCAAGAAGATTTTCGACTTCGCGGCGCAGTTCTTCGTCCGTGCCGCACGATTTTTCGAGAAACCGTTTGCGTTTGTCCGGCGCGAGTTCGACGACAGCATCGAATAAATTTTTAACTTTATGCCAGCGTTCAGGATTCATTTCATAACTTCTTGATACAGCCAACCCTTTGCCGATTTCCAATCGGTTTTGACGGTCGCGGGTGAAATGTGCAGAACCTCGGCGGTTTCTTCAATCGTCAAGCCGCTAAAATAACGCAGTTCGACGATTCGCGCCTGTCGTTTGTCAAGTTCGGCAAGCCGCGTCAAGGCTTCATCCAACGCCTCCAGATCAACGCTTTTTTCTTCCGACACAGCCAGCGTTACGGCTTCGAGCGGCAGAGTTTCGTCCGTTCCGCCGCGTTTTGCACGATGCCGCGCCTTTGCATAATCAACCAGAATCCGGCGCATAGCTTGGGCGGCGATGCCGAAAAAATGAGCGCGATTTTGCCATTTGACTTCGCGTTGATCAATCAATTTCAGATAAGTTTCGTGAATCAGTTCGGTCGTTTGCAAAGTATGTCCGAAGCGTTCACGACGCAGATAACGCGCTGCCTGCCGGTGCAGTTCGTCATAAACAAGCGGCAAAAGCGCGTCCAAACCTTTCCGTTTCCCGTCGCTCCATTCCTGGAGCATCGCGGTTATCTCGCGTGATTTCTCCTGAGATTTATCCATATTTTACCGCACTTTCAGACTTTAAGAATATGCCTGTTTCGTCGGTCAAGTCAATTTGTTTTTAGAAGGATAAGAACGCCTCAATAAAAAACGACTGGAGCGCAAGCGTCCCGCTTGCCCCGTTCAAGCGAAGCGGTGAACGGGAAACGCCGCTTAACTAAAATGTAACTTTAATGTGTATGCGGCGCACGTTCGTTCTTGCTTTGCGCGAACGAACGGCAAGCGAGCCGCTTGCGCTCCAGTCGCCGAACAAGAAAAAAATTTATTCAGCCTTTTTTCGCCCTGATGTCGCGTTAATATTTGAAGGCAAAATTAAGACATTGAAATTTTTGCTTCTGCCTGTTTAGGCGGGTTTTAAGATTACAACTGCAATGGCTTTAATGATAAACCCACTCAAAAAGGTAGTTCTTTTGTCGTAAACGATTTGTTAAATGTAAAGAACATCAAAAAAGGAGAATTAAAACAATGAAACAGAAAATAATTATACTCGTCGCTATTGCGTTTTTCGCATTGACTACAACCACGATTTTAGCTCAAACAAGTTCGGTTTTTGTTACCGGATTGAAAGCTCCGCAAAAAATCATCTACGCTCAAAAACAAGGATATTTTCTGGTGTCCGAAGCCGGAATAGCGGCTGTTCCAAACAGCGGACGTATTTCGATTGTAACCAATCAAGGCACGGTGTTCACTTTGCTTGACGGCTTGCCGTCAGGACCTGCCGCGCCGAACGGCGATCCGTCGGGACCGTCCGCCTTGTGGATTCAAAATAATAAACTCTACATCGCCATCGGAAACGGCAATGCAACCGTCAACGGACCTGCGCCCGGAAGCGAAGTTCCGAATCCGAATCCGAATTCGCCGATTTTCAGTTCCGTTCTGGAATACACTTTTCCCGCGTTCGGTTTCGGTTTTGGCAGAACATCCTCAAATTTTTTGACTGTCGCCGACCACGCGCGTCTTGCCAATGGCGAAACTCTTTTCATCGGCAGACCCGGACTTCTGCGTTCAAGACTCAGATTGGTTGCTGATTTTCCAAATTTCACGCCGGCGTTCAGACCGGACGTTCCGAATAATGTTCGTCCTTCCAATCCGTTCGGGTTGGTTTTGCACGGAAACACGCTTTATGTGGCGGATGCCGCGCAAAATAATATTCGCACGATGGACTTGGAAGACGGTTCGATTGGAACGCTTATCACATATCCGGCGCGAATGAATCCGACTCCGGTTGGTCCGCCGTTTATTGATCCTGTTCCCGACAGTTTGCGGCTTTTCGGCAACAAATTGCTGGTAACATTTTTGACCGGATTTCCGTTTCCCGCAGGTGCGGCGGATGTCAGGCAGTATGATTTGGACAGCGGCGAGGAGTCGCAGTTGATCGGCGGATTATCGTCGGCGATTGATGTTTTAGCGGTTAGTTCAGGCTTTTGCAGTTCGATTTACACATTAGAATTCAGCACCAATATGCTAATGAACGCACCGGGAAGACTTCAGCGATTCGACTCGCCAAACGGAACGCCGACCGTTATCGCTAATACTTTAATTTCGCCGACGAGTATGGCGCGGCATCCAAGCGGCGATTTGTTGGTTACAGAGATTTTTCCCGGACGAATAACGCGCATCAGCAATCCGTAACTTGGAATTTGTTTATCAAAATATGATGTAAATTATTGTCAAAAAAAGCGGTAAATGTCATAATTCGACCATAAATTTTAAACTCGAAGATGACTTTATCGAATCGAAAAACTGTTGGAATTCGGCGAAGTTTAATTTGCCGAATTTATATTCGGCGCCTCTTAATCTGGACGATTGGCTTGATGTGTTTTTATAGCATTCACGCCGAACGCTTGCCGGTTAAAACTTACACCGTCGCCGACGGTCTGGCGCACAGCCGGGTTCAGCAGATTTTTCAGGATGCGAAAGGTTTTCTCTGGCTGGCGACGGGCGAAGGTTTGAGCCGGTTCGACGGTTACGTTTTTACGAATTACGGCAAGGCGGACGGCTTGGGACACGATTTTGTCAACGATGTCGCCGCTGACCGGCAAGGGCGTTTGTGGGCGGCGACCAACGGCGGCGGCGTTTCTCTTTTGATTGACCAGCCGGAAGCGGACGCGGCGGTAAATCAACCGTCGCGGCGTAAAAAATTCGTTTCTTTTCCGGTTGCCGCAAGCGGAGAAAATAACGAGGCAAATTGGGTCAACCGGATTTTGTTCGATGCCGACAATCGGCTTTGGTGCGTAACGGACGCGGGACTTTTTCGCGCCCGAAATTTGGAAGTCGCCGCCGGCGATTTTGAATTGATCGCTGCCGGAATTCAACCTTCTATCAATAACGCGGCTTTTTCAGACTCCCGCGGACGTTTGTGGTTCGGCGTGAACGAGCGCGTCATCGCGGCGGGCGGCGAAACGAAGACGTTTGAGTTTGCCGCCGATGTTTTGCAAATTATCGAGACAAAAGACGGACGAATTCTGGCGGAAACCCACGAAGCCGTCTATGAATTCATCGAAAATGCAAACAAATGGCGCGAAATTCCCGTCAGGCGCGGAGAAAATCAAAATTTTCAGACAATGCTGCAGGACGGCAACGGCGATTTGTGGATTGGAACGCACAAAGGTTTAATTCGTTACCGCGACGGACGGCAGACGCTATACACCGATCAAAACGGTTTGAACGGAAATGATATTTTAGCCTTGACCGTTGACCGCGAAAACAATTTGTGGATCGGATCGGAAACGGGTTTGAACAAACTGACAAGCGCGAGCATTGTCAGTTATACAACCGCCGACGGCTTGCCTTCGCCGAATGCTTACCGAATTACCGCCGACCGCGCCGGAAACATCTACGCGCAAACCGGTTGCTCGCCGAGCAAATTAGTGAAAATCGGCGAACACGCCGCCGACGTAATGCCGAATTCGGAAACATTGGGCGATTGCCGGACGAATCAACTCTTTCAAGACTCGCTCGGTCGCTGGTGGTTTAATACAAAGCGCGGCTTGGAAATTTCCTTTTCGTCGAAACTCGATTTAACTTCCGGGCAGGTTTTAACCTATCCTGACGGCAAGCCGATTGACGGCTATATGGCAATTTATGAAGATGCGGAAGGAAAAATCTGGTTTTCCGGTCGCGCCGGCGATTTGTATGCGGCGGACGCGACGCACGGCGAAAAGCCGCGTTTCGGGTTAATTGCCCGAAATGCGCCGGCGGAATTTGTTATGCGCGATTCAGCCGGAATACTCTGGCTGGCGGACAGAGCAAGTCTCCGGCGAATGCGAAACGGAATCGTCAAGGAAATAAAGCAAGTCGAGGGATTAGCCGCGATTCAGCCGCGCTGTTTGTTTCAAGATTCGCGCGGGCGCGTCTGGATCGGCACGCGCTCGGACGGCGCGATTTACACGGACGAACCGCAAGCCGAATATCCGAATTTTAAGAGATTTACCGCCGCCGCCGGCTTGACGAGCGAAACTGTTTGGACGATTGCCGAAGACGACGCGGGCGCGATTTATTTCGGCACGGGACGCGGCATTGACCGGCTTGACCGAACGGGGAAAATGCGCCGCTTGACAACGGATGACGGCGTTGTCGGTTCTGTTATCAATCATTTATTCAAAGACCGGAAAGGAAACATTTGGGCGGCATCGAACGAAGGCATCTCGCGCATTAATCCGGCAGGCTTGCGCGAAAATTTACAGCCGCCGCCGGTTTTCATCACGCGCATTCTCGTCGCGGGTGAAGAACTGCCGATTGCCGAAACGGGCGTTTCCTCTTTTGCCGCGCCGGATTTGACGGCGAATCAAAACAACGTCGCCATTCGTTTCGTCGGACTGAGTTTTCAAGGCGAACACGCTTTGCGCTATGAATACCGGCTCGAAGGCGTTGACGCGGATTGGACGCGGGCGGACGAACAGCGCGAAGTCAATTACGCCAATCTTGCGGTGAGAAATTACCGCTTTGCCGTTCGCGCCGTGAACGCGGCGGGCATTACGAGTGAAAATCCGGCGACGTTTGAATTTCAAATTCCGCCTCCCGTCTGGCAAAGATGGTGGTTTGCGGCGGCGGCAATTTTACTCGCGGCGTGGGCGATTTACGCTTTTTATCGGTATCGCGTTAATAAACTGCTCGAAATCGAGCGCACGAGAACGCGCATCGCCACTGATCTGCACGACGACATCGGCACGAATTTGTCGAAAATTTCTCTGATGAGCGAAATCGTCAATTTGCAGCTTGCCGGTGAAAACACGAAAAACAGACAGATGCTCTCTTCGATAGCCGAAATTTCCCGCGAATCGGTCGCTTCGATGTCGGATATTGTTTGGGCAATCAACCCCGACCACGACTCGACGGGCGAGCTGATTAGCCGAATGCGCGAACACGCCGAAGAAATTTTTGTCGAAAGAGGTGTGCAAGTTCGTTTCGATGCTCCGGCTGACGGCGACGGGTTTAAACTTTCGATGAACCCACGGCGCGAACTTTTTTTGATATTCAAAGAAGCGATTGCCAACGCCGCGAAATATTCGGATTGTCAATTAATTGAAATTGATTTTTATGTCGAAGACGGCACGATTTTTTTGCAAATCGGCGATGACGGGCGCGGTTTCGACGTTTCGCAAAAGTGCGACGGCAACGGTCTGGAAAATATGAAACGCCGCGCCGAAAACAATCGCGGAAACTTAACAATCGAATCGAAAATCGGCGGCGGAACAAAAATAAAAATTGAGTTTCCGCAAAGTTAAATTCTGACAATGAATTAAAGGCAATTGAAATTGAAATTTTAATAGTTTAAATTTCTTTCCTACCGAAATACGTAGCATACAAAAACGCGCGGTAATTATATTATTATCAAAAATGCTGCCAAAAGCCGAAAATAATGTTAAAACCGAAAAAATCCGCGTCGTCGTCATCGAAGACGAGCGCGAATTGCGAAACGGGCTGCAAACTTTATTAAATTTAACGCCGGATTTTTACTGCGAAAAAAGCTATGGTTCGATGGAAGAAGCATTGCGAAACACGCAAATCGGCGCGGCTGGTCTGATTTTGACCGACATCGGTTTGCCGCGAATGAACGGCATCGAAGGCACGCGCGTTTTGCGCGAACAATTTCCCGATCTGCCGATTGTCGTTTTGACGGTTCACGGCGAGGACAACAAAATTTTTCAGGCTCTCTGTGCCGGAGCAAACGGATATTTATTAAAAAACACGCCGCCCGGCAAAATCATCGAATCCCTGCACGAAGTATTGGACGGCGGTGCGCCGATGTCGCCGTCGGTTGCCCGCCGCGTCGTGCAGCTTTTCCGCACCGTTACGCCGCCCGAAGAAGCCGATTATCATTTGACCGAACAGGAAAAAAAGATACTGAAAATGCTGGTGAACGGTCATCACTACAAAACTGCGGCTCACGAACTTAGCATCTCAATTAACACGATTTCCTTTCATCTGAAAAATATTTATCAAAAACTGCAAGTTCACTCGAAAACCGAAGCGGTTGCCAAAGCCCTGCGCGAAAAATTAATTTAAAATTTCACCGAAAAAATCTTTTCTGCCTACCGATTTAGGTAGTTACTTTTGCCTGTCCGCTTTTGTTATAAAACTGCTACACGAACTTATATCCTAAATTTAACGGAGCAGAAAATGAAAAGGAGAAAATAAAAATGGAAGAAACACAAAACCAATCGAATATCACACGCGAGCAAGTTCTAAAAATCGTCGGCTTGGCATTCGGCGGTTCAGACGAATATCCGAACCCGGACGAGCCGCATAAACCCGGACCGTGGGATCCAATTATCCGTGAAGCTCTTGAGCGAACAAAAGTTTTCGGTCCGCATCCTGAGCCTTGGCGCGATAGATTTGATGCCGAACGGATTTTGCGGATTATCGCGCGAAGATTTCCGCAAATTTGGGACGCAATCGGCGGCGGACACGGCTTTGACGAGGTTGCGCTGAATCCGCAGCCGCTTCCGCCGCGATACAAATTTGTTAAAGAATTGGCGCAGGTTATTATCAACCGCGCCGGGTTAATACGCGACATTGCCGCTAATCTGCGCGTTGAAAATTTTGAAGAGCGCGGCATTATTGTCGTTGGCGGACGCGATTTTTTGACGATGATTGACGATTGGTGCGGCAACGATTTTCGCCTTAAAAGACCGAAACCGCGTCCGCCGTGGTGGAATGATTCATTCGATGCGCTTTCTTATCTGATATTGGCGGCACAGTTTGAACAAGCGGCGCACGAAACCGCTTATAAAGATTTACACCGAACTTTCAACGAAGCCGGCGCGAAGTTGATTGACGCGGCTTTGGCAAGATTGTAAGCAAAAACGAAAGTTTCGCTGGAAATTCGATAAGGAGTAATTATTATGAAAAATCTGATGCGATTCGGCTTTCTAATTTTTATTTTCATAACGGCGCAGATGAGTTTGGCGTAAACGAGCGAGTTCAGTTATCAAGGGCGTTTGAGCAATCCGCCGGGAACGCCTGCCAACGGAAATTATGACTTTCAGTTCACGCTGGTTGACGCATTAAACGGCGGCAGCATTCTTGCCGTCGTGCCGCGATTAAGCGTTCCGGTAACAAACGGCGTTTTTAATGTTACGCTCGATTTCGGGGCAGGCGCGTTTCCGGACGCGAACCGCTTTTTGGAAATTGCCGTGCGACCTTCGGGCGGTGGAGCATTTACGGTTCTGCTGCCGCGCCAGCAGATTTTGTCCGCGCCGTATGCGATAAAAAGTTTGACTGCGGATTCGGCGAATAACGCGGCGCAGCTCGGCGGTTTGAACGCTTCGCGCTATGTTCAGCAGGACGCGGGCGGCAGTTTCAATTGGCGGAAATCTGACCGTGAGCGGCGCGGCGACTTACAACACGGTCAACGCGCAAACGCAATACAATCTCGGCGGTCAGCGCGTTTTGAGCAGCAACGCCGGAAATTTCAATCTCTTTGTCGGCGAAAATACCGGCAAAGTCAACACCGGCACGAACAACACTTTCGTCGGCAACGGCGCGGGATTGTCGAATGGCGCAGGCTCGTTTAATTCGTTTTTCGGCAATGCCGCCGGGCGCGATAATACAAACGGAGTTGAAAATTCGTTTTTCGGAATCAATGCAGGTTTAACTAACTCGGCAGGCTCGTCGAACGCCTTCACCGGCGAAAGCGCGGGATTCTTCAAC
>CBDUBY010000151.1:0-8417 GCA_965365505.1 uncultured Pyrinomonadaceae bacterium
ACATCCGCACCGAGCAGAATGCGTTCGCCGCCGTATTGTTCGAGCCACGCGAAAAACTTCTCCGCGTCTTTGACGGCGACGCTGCCAATTCCTGCCATCGCTGCGCCCGCGTCGAAAACGGATTTTATATCCGCGCCGGTTTTAATTCCGCCGCCGAAATCAATCGTCAGATTCGTGCGACGGGCAATGGATTCCAAAACTTTGAGATTCGCAATTTTGCCCTGTTTCGCGCCGTCCAGGTCAACGATATGCAGCCGCTTGAGTCCGGCGGCTTCAAACGCTTCGGCGACCGCCAGAGGACTTTCGTCGTAAACTTTTTTCTGCGCGAAATCGCCTTGACTGAGGCGCACGCATTTGCCGTCAATCAAATCAATCGCGGGAATAATTTCAATCATAAGTTCAAAAAATTCTCCAAAATGCGCGCGCCCGCCGCGCCGGATTTTTCCGCGTGAAACTGCACGGCGTAAAAGTTTTCGTGCTGCACAGCCGCGCTGAATTTCACCACATAATCGCACGCGGCAATTGTCTCCGTTCCCGCTTCGACGTAATAACTGTGGACGAAATAAACGTAAGAATTCTCTTCAACTCCGGCAAACAAATCCGACCGCAAATCGAAGACGTTGTTCCAGCCCATTTGCGGAACTTTCAATTCGCCTGACGCAAATGTTCTCACGCGATACGGCAAAATCCCCAGACATTTCGTTTCGTTTTCCTCGGACGATTCGCACAAAAGCTGCATTCCCAGACAAATTCCCAAAACCGGCTGCGCAAGTGATTTTACCGTTTCGTCGAGCCGTCTTTCGCGCAAATAATTCATCGCGCTCGACGCTTCGCCGACGCCGGGAAAAATCACTCGGTCGGCTGATTTCAGAATCTCCGCGTTGTCGGTCAAAATCGGTTCAACGCCAAGCCGATTCAACGCATTTTTCACCGACTCGACGTTTCCGGCGTTGTATTTTACAATCGCAACTTGCATAAGTTCTCAAAGAATTCCTTTCGTGCTTGGCAAAGCGTCACTGGAAATATCACGCCTCACCGCCATTTTTATCGCCTTGGCAAACGCCTTAAAAATCGCCTCGATTTTGTGATGTTCGTTTGTTCCTGTCGCCGAGATGTTCAAATTGCACTGCGCCTTGTCGGAGAACGATTTGAAAAAATGAAAAAACATTTCCGTCGGCATCGCGCCGATTTTTTCGCGTTTGAAATCCGCGTCCCAGACGATCCAGTTTCGCCCGCCGAAATCAACCGCGACCTGCGCCAGACAATCGTCCATCGGCAGACAAAATCCGTAGCGTTCCATTCCGCGTTTGTCCGCCAAACCGAGCGCAAACGCTTCGCCGAGCGCGATGCCGACATCTTCAATCGTGTGATGTTCGTCAACGTGCAAATCGCCTTTCGCCGCGATTTTCAAATCAATTTGGGCGTGTCTGGCGATTTGCTCTAACATATGGTCAAAGAAGCAAATCTCCGTGGAAATGTTTGCCGCGCCTTTGCCGTCGAAATTTATTTCGACGCAGATGTCAGTTTCTTTCGTCGCGCGGCGATGCGAAACAATGCGCGGCGGCAGACGCAGAAATTCGTAAATCGCCCGCCAGTTTTCGGCGACAAAAACGTCCTGCGATTCGGCTAAGTCAAAGTTTTTGTTTTTGATATAAATTGCTTTCGCGCCCAGATTTTTCGCCAACTGCACATCGGTTTCGCGGTCGCCGATGACAAACGACTCTTTTAAGTTATACGAAGCGGAAAAATACTTGGTCAGCATTTCCGTTTGCGGTTTGCGCGTCAATTTGTTTTCGTGCGCGAACGAGCGGTCAATGTGTATTTCCGAAAAAACGATTCCCTCATTTTCAAAAGTCTGCACGATAAAATTCTGCACCGGATGAAAAGTTTCTTCGGGAAAACTCGCCGTTCCCAAACCGTCCTGATTGCTGACCATCACGAATTCGTAATCGAGTTCTCTGGCGATTTTGCCGAGATAAGTGAAAACCTGCGGCGCGAATTTCAGTTTCTCGAACGAGTCAATTTGAAAATCTTCCGGCTCTTCAATCAAAGTTCCGTCGCGGTCAATAAATAAAACTTTTTTCATAATTTTTTCAATGTTTCAAGCAAAATTTCGTTTTCTGCGGGCGTTCCGACGGTGATTCGCAAACAGTCCGCGCACAGTTCGACACGGCTGCGGTTTCGCACGACGATTTTTTCGCCGAGCAGCGATTGGTAAACGTCGTCCGCGTCGGTCATTTTCACCAAAACAAAATTCGCGTCGGTCGGATAGATTTTTTCGACGCTTGGAATTTCGGATAATTTTTCGATTAATTTCTCGCGTTCCGAAATGATTTCGGCAATTGTTTCGTCAACCGCCGCCGCATTTTTTAACGCCTGCAAAATCGCTTCCTGCGCCGGTTGGCTGACGTTATACGGCGGCTTGACCAGATTGAAAAACGCAATCGTTTCCGCATCGGCGAACGCCAGACCGACGCGCGCCCCAGCCAAGCCCCAAGCCTTTGAAAAGGTTTGCAGAACGACGAGATTTTTAAAGCGATTGATTTCGGACGCGAGCGATTTTTCGTCAGAAAAATGAATGTAAGCCTCGTCAACGACGACGATGCCTCGAAACGATTCGGCTAATTTCAAAATTGCTTGGCGCGGAAAAACATTGCCCGTCGGATTGTTCGGCGAACACGCGAAAAGCAATTTCGTCCGCGCGTCAATCGCCGCTTCAATCGCCGGAAAATCAAGCTGAAAATCTTCGGTCAAATTAACCCGCTTGATGGCGACATCGTTTATTTGCGCCGAAACTTCATACATTCCATACGTCGGCGGACAAATCAAAACATTGTCGCGGCGCGGCTCGCAAAAGATTCGGAAAAGCAAATCAATCGCTTCGTCGCTGCCGTTGCCGACGAAAATTTGATTCGCTTCGATGTTTTGCCGAACCGATAATTCGCGCTTGATTTCCGTTTGCAGCGGGTCGGGATAACGATGATAATTTTGTTCGAGCGGCGAACCGAAACTGTTCTCATTCGCGTCGAGATAGATCTGCGCCGCGCCGCTGAATTCGTTGCGAGCGGAAGAATACGGCGTGAGGCGTTTGATATTTTCCCGGACTATTTTTTCCAAACTGAACATAACTAGAACGAAAATTGACCGTTATCTTTATTGATGGCTTTCAGCCGAATCGAAACCGCGTTTTTGTGCGCCCGTAAACTTTCCGCTTCCGCCATCAGTTCGACGGTTTTGCCGAGATTTGTAATTCCGGCGGCGGTCAATTTTTGAAACGTGATTTTTTTGACGAAACTGTCGAGCGACACACCGCTGTAACTTCGCGCATAGCCGCCGGTCGGCAGCGTGTGATTTGTGCCGGAGGCGTAATCGCCCGCCGCTTCGCACGAATAATTGCCGATGAAAACCGAACCGGCATTGATGATTTTCTCCGCGATTTCGTCGGCATTTGCAGCGGCGATGATTAAATGTTCGGCGGCGTATTCGTTCGTAATTTCAATCGCCGCGTCGAGGTTTTCAACTAAAATCGCTTTTGAGTTTTCCAGGGCTTTAACGGCGATTTCCTTGCGCGGCAAATCGGCAAGCTGTTTTTCGATTTCTGTCAAAGTTTCCGCGATGATGTTCTCGTCGGTCGTCACCAGCAAAACCTGACTGTCAACGCCGTGTTCGGCTTGCGATAACAAATCGGCGGCGACGAACGCCGGAACGCAGGTTTCGTCCGCCAAAACCGCGACTTCCGACGGTCCGGCGGGCATATCAATCGCCACGCCGAAACGGGAAATTTGTTGTTTGGCTTCGGTGACGAATTGGTTGCCGGGACCGAAAATTTTATCAACTCTCGGCACGGTTTCCGTTCCGAATCCAAGCGCGCCGACGGCTTGCGCGCCGCCGATTTTGAAAACTTTCGTTGCGCCGCAAATTTGCGCCGCATATAAAGTCGCGTCGTTGATTTTGCCGTTTTGGTCGGGCGGCGAGCATAAAACGATTTCGCGGCAACCGGCAATTTCGGCGGGAACGGCAAGCATCAAAACGGTCGAAAAAAGCGGCGCGGTTCCGGCGGGAATATACAACCCGACGCGCTCAATCGCCACTGATTTACGCCAGCAGAAAACGCCTGTTGTCGTTTCAATTACTTCCGGCTTTTCGGTTTGCGCCTGATGAAATTTTTCGATGTTCGCTTTCGCCGCGTTTATCGCTTGCTTCAGTTCGGGCGAAACTCGCGTTTCGGCTTCGGCAAATTCCGCTTCGGAAACGAGAAAATCGTTGAGTTCAACTTTATCGAAATGACGCGCGCAATGTTTCAGAGCCTGATCGCCGTGCGCTTTGACATCCTGCAAAATGTTGGCGACGGTGCGCTCTAAAAACTTTGTGTCGAGCGTCGGACGCGCCAGAATTTCAGCCCACGTCTCTTTTTTCGGATATTTTATAATTTGCATAATTTTTTTACTGAATCATCTGGTCAATCGAGAGAACCAAAATTCCTTCCGCGCCTTGTTCTTTTAATTTTTCGACGACTTCCCAAAAATCAATTTCGCTGACGACCGAATGAATCGAACTCCAACCGGTTTTAGCGAGCGGCATCACAGTCGGGCTTTTAATGCCCGGCAAGAGCGCGACGATTTTATCGAGCTTTTCGTTGGGCGCGTTCAGCAAAATATATTTGTTTTGTTTGGCAGCTTTGACCGATTTAATGCGGAACAGAAGTTTGTCGAGAATCGTTTGCAAATCGGCAGAAAGATTGGTTCGCGCAATCAAAACGGCTTGCGACTGCATTACGATTTCGACTTCGCGCAAGCCGTTGGTAAACAGCGTGCTGCCTGAACTGACTAAATCACAAACCGCGTCCGCCAGACCGATTGACGGCGCGATTTCGACCGAGCCGCTGATGGTGTGAATGTCGGCGTTGATTTTATTTCGGCTGAAAAACTCGCTCAAAATTCGCGGGTAAGTTGTGGCGACGCGCTTGCCGTCGAAGTCTTTCAGCGAATTGTAGGCAAAGTTTTTCGGCACGGCGAGCGACAGGCGGCATTTTCCGTAGCCGAGTTTCTCAACCAAATCAACCTTTTTCCCGGTTTCCGCCAACACGTTTTCGCCGACAATGCCGATGTCCGCCACGCCGTCGTGGACGTATTCGGGAATGTCGTCGTCGCGCAGAAAATAAATCTCAATCGGAAAATTTTCGGCTTCGGATTTTAATTTGCCCAACCCGTTATTAAATCTCACGCCGCAGCGTTTGAGCAGATTCGTCGAATCCTCACTTAAGCGTCCCGATTTTTGAACGGCGATTTTTAACTTCAGTTGCTGCATAATTTTTTCGAGGACAAAAACAAAAAGAACCTGAAAAATTTCAAGGTTCGCGTTTGATTAAAACTAATTTTACGGACGAATAAACGGAGATTAGTTCACGCGATGATGGCGATGCGCGTGTCGGTGGTGCAGATAATTTTGGCTGGTCAAAACTCTCATCGTTTTTTATATTGAAAACACATCGAGGAAAGTTTTGCAAGCCGAATCGAAAATAATTTATGCTAGAATTTGTTTTGCCGATCCGAATTTACCGAATATGGAAGCGAACGAAGACGACAAATTGATGCAAGTCTACGGCAAGCGCGTTCAGCGTTGCTACGGCTGTTTTATCCCGTATCATCTTAAGGATATGTATCTGGGCGAAGAAGTCAGTTATTTCTGCGAAAACTGCAAAGACGACACGATGTTTCACTTTGACGATTTCTCCAAAATGCTCGACCGGGAGAAATTGCGCGAAGTTTCCGAACAAGATCATCATCACCACTAATTTTCGATGAAAAAAGTCACGCTTTACATTGAATCTTACGACGGCGCTAAAACCGTCGCGCTCGATGAGGAAATTTCCATCGGGCGCACCGACGCCGCTGACATCGTTTTGGGCGACGGCGGATTGTCGCGCCTGAACACGACATTTTTCCGTGATGAAGATTTGGTTTTTGTTGTTGATGAAAATTCGACGAACGGAACTTTCGTCAACGGCGAGCGCGTTTCGGGACGACCGCGCCAAGTTTTAAACGGCGACCGAATTAAAATCGGAACGGAAACAACGATTCGGATTGAAATCGGCGAGAAAAAATCGAGCGCGGCGAGCGGAACAATGGAGAGCGCAGCAAAACCGGCGATACAATCGCCGACCGCTGCTCAACCGCCGCCAATTCCAACTCCCAAACCCCAAACCTTAAACCCGCAATCCGAATCGCCGCCGATACTTTTGTTTGCCGCTTTCGGTTCGTTTTTGCTGATCGCTTTTTTGGGCATCGCCGCTTATCTGGTTATGAGCCGCAACGATAGTCCCACGTCGAATACCCAAAAAGCCAAAGCCGTCACCAGACTCGCGGCGGAAATGGCGATCCCGATTCGCGTCGTCAATCCGCTTGGCGACGGCGAGGTTGATGAACTCGATTTGATTGAAGCCTGGGAAGTACAGGATGCGGCGTTTGAAGCAAAGGATTTGAAAGCCGTCGAAGTTTCGACCGACGCGCCGCAATTGACAGTTTCGGTCGCCGATTGGGAAAAAGCCAGAAGTTTAGCGATGGGAAGACGCAACGCGCCGACCGGCTTGGTGTCGGGCGTTGTGATTCCGCCGGAATTGCAGGGCAACATCGGCAAACAACTGGCGGAGTTTGCCCGAATGGGCATCACGCGCGCCACTCTGCCGAAAGATTTTCCTTCGCTCGCGCAGAAACGGATGAACAACGAACTGATCGAGCTGCCGCTCGCCACCGAAATTTATTATTTGGATAACATCGGCACGAGCGCGGATTCGTCGCCGTTCAACGATTTGAACATTATTACAAATCTCAAAACGCCGCTCGCGCCGAACTCGGAAGGCTTTTCGATTCTGCAAAAGCTCGCCGCCAATTATAACGGTCAAAAATACGACTTAAACGAGCCTGCACAGCGCAGGCAAATGAAACAGCGGCTTCTGCGAATGTTTCACCCGGACGCGAAAGTCGTGCTGGAAGAAATTGCGGGAGCATATCAAAAACAATTCAAACGCCCGCTGAAAATAACTTCGCTGACGCGCTCTTTGGAATATCAGATTGATTTGTCACGCGCCACTTCCAACGCCTATCGCGGACAAACGCCGCCGCACTCGACGGGCAGAACCTTCGACATCGCGTATATGCATATGACGGCGGAAGAGCAGAATTTCGTAATGGCGAAATTTGCCGAACTCGAACGCGCCGGAAAAGTTGACGCGCTGTGGGAACGCGGGCAAACGCCGTGTATTCACACCTTCGTTTTTCCGAAAAAGTAGGCAGAACCGTCAGCGGCAAGCGGGCAGGTCAATCGATTGCCGCAGGCGATTCTGACCGTCTATCCAAACTTAAACTACTCTAACTCAGTCTTCGATATAACCGACCAAAAAAGCGGCGACGGCGATGAACAGGCAGAGCGGCGAAAACAGAAAAGTGTCCCAAAATGCAAAGCCGCTCTCGCTTGCTTTTTTGAAAAACCCCAAAAGTTTGAAATCTCCAATTGCCCGCAACAGAAACAGCGCGGCGATGGTGAAAGTTGCCAGGCGAAAAAACCGTCGCGGAATCGTCGCGCCGAATAGACCGAGATTCCCCAAAATTGTCAGCATTGCCGCGAACAATGCGGCGGCAACCAGCAGCGTTGTAAAAATTGACGGCTGAAAAACCGGCTTGCCGCCGATTGACGGAATCGCCGAAACGCTGCCGAAGTGTCCGCCCGCCGCCCAGTAGATATGAAACAAACTCAGGATTGCAAAAGTCGCGGCGAGTAAAATTATCAATATGTTTCTCATCGTATCTATTTTTCCTCCCGGCAGATTTCGGCTTGCGCGTTTGCCTGACAAAGCAATTTTTTCAAGTCTTCAATCAACAGCCTCTGCCGCTCGATTTCCCTGTTCTGTTCTTTGACGGCATTGACTAAAACTGTTGTGATTTGCCCGTATTTCACCCCTTCAATTTCTCCTTTTTCGTTGTAGTCGGCAAGCAGCGGTTCGATTGCCGCGACTTCTTCGGCGATAAAACCAATGTCGCGGACACCGCTCGTTTTCCAGTTATACGTCACCGGACGCAATCGCTTCAGCAAACTTATTCCTGAAGCGTAGGTTTCGACATTGGTTTTGTATCTGATGCTCGACGAACAGCGGCTCAGAGCAAAAGATGACGAGCCGGGGAAACTTAAGCCGCAAACGGATGTCGCGCCTTGATTGCCTAACGGCAAAACCAAAACGCCTTCGCCGATGCTGACGCTGCCTTTGACGAACAAATCGCCGGGAATGTTGACGGTATCCGAACCGCTGTTTCTGCCTAAGACAATAGAATTATTTTCCGCGACCGTCGCGCCCGCGCCGATTGCTGTCGCAAACGTCAAATTATTCAACGCGACGTTTGCCTGCGAACCGATGATGGTATTGC
>CBDUBY010000152.1:0-8323 GCA_965365505.1 uncultured Pyrinomonadaceae bacterium
CGCCTTACGATGCCGAGCTTTACGGTCACTGGTGGTTTGAAGGTCCGCAGTTTATAGACTTTCTGTTCCGCGAGCTGCATTACAAAACCGAATTTATCAAGCCCGTCACGCCCGGCGATTTTCTCGACGCGAAAATCCCGATCCAGATTCAGCAGCCGTCGGCTTCGAGTTGGGGCGCGAACGGTTATTACAAAGTCTGGCTCAACGAAAATAATTCGTGGATGTATCCGTATCAGCACGACGCGGAAAAGCGAATGACCGAACTGGCAAACAGATTCGATAATCCGAACGAAATCGAGCGCCGCGTTTTAAATCAGTTAGCGCGTGAATTACTGCTCGCGCAATCGAGCGATTGGGCGTTTCAGATTTATCAAGGCACGACCGTGCAGTATTCTTCGAACCGTTTCAAAATGCACGTCCACCGATTTAATTTATTGGCGACGGCTTTGGATAATAACGAGACGAACGAAGCGATGCTCGCGGAAATCGAGCGGCGCGACAACATTTTCGCGGAGATTGATTATCGCACTTATCGAAGCTGAACCGATGGAACATAATCAAAATCTTCCTTCGAGAAAAGCCCAACAAATCGGTGGATTATTTATTCTGCTCGTTAGTTCGGGCTTTATCGCGTGGACTTGGTGGACGGCTTTAGTTAACGGTTATTATTACCCGAAAGCCGCAATTATTTTCCCGCCGTTTTTCTTTATCGGATTGGGATTAGTTTTATTTCCTGATTATCGAACCGAGCGAATAACTCGCGGCGAAGACGTTTCGCAGTTAAGCGGATTAAGTTTGCTGACCGCGCGTTGGTGGATGATTTTGATTGGCGGGCTGCTTTTAGGTTTTGGCAATTTCGCCCTGATTCGCTCGCTCGAAATTTTATTACCTATCCCCAATTTGCCTTAACTTTTCCGTAAAGCTATCATTTTTCTTTTACTTCAGGGAGATAAACTAATGGTTGAAAAAGGCGTGGACATTGCACCCGCAAGCGGCAAACTCGGAATTCTGCTCGTCGGACTCGGCGCGGTCAGCACGACATTTGTGGCGGGCGTGGAGGCGATTCGCAAAGGAATGGCGCAGCCCATCGGTTCGCTGACGCAGATGGGAACGATTCGTCTGGGCAAGCGGACGGACAATCGCTGCCCGAAAATAAATGAATTCGTGCCGCTCGCCGAACTCGACGACATCGTGTTCGGCGCGTGGGATATTTTTTCCGATTCGGCGTATGAAGCGGCGAGAAACGCGGGCGTTTTGGAAAAATCGCAGGTCGAAGATTTGCGCGAACAGCTTGAATCTTTGCGACCGATGGCGGCGGTTTTCGAGCAAAATTACGTCAAGCGCATCACGGGCGAAAACGTCAAAACCGGCAAGAACAAAATGGAACTTGCCGAGCAGCTTATCGCCGACATCGCTCAATTTAAAGAAGAAAAAGGCTGCGACAGACTGGTAATGGTGTGGGCGGCTTCGACGGAAATTTTCATTGAACCGTCCGAGATTCACAACGACATCGAAGCGTTTGAACGGGCGATGTATGACGACGACGCGCGCATCGCGCCTTCGATGATTTACGCTTACGCCGCCATCAAATCGAAAGTCCCGTTTGCCAACGGCGCGCCGAATTTGTCGTGCGACATTCCCGCGTTAACCAAACTCGCCGAAGACAGCGGCGTGCCGATTTGCGGCAAGGATTTCAAAACCGGGCAGACTTTGATGAAAACGATTCTCGCGCCGGGCTTGAAATCGAGAATGCTTGGACTCGAAGGCTGGTATTCGACCAACATTCTCGGCAACCGCGACGGCGAAGTTCTCGATGACCCGGAAAATTTCAAAACGAAAGAAGAATCGAAACTTTCCGTCTTAGAACACATCTTGCAGCCCGAAGTTTATCCCGAACTTTATAAAGATTTCGCCCACGTCGTCCGCATCAATTATTATCCGCCGCGCGGCGACAACAAAGAAGGCTGGGACGCGATTGATATTTTCGGCTGGCTCGGCTACAAGATGCAGATAAAAATTGATTTTATGTGCCGCGATTCAATCCTCGCCGCGCCGCTCGTTTTAGATTTGGCGTTGTTTATGGATTTAGCGCAGCGTTCGGGAATGAAAGGCATTCAGGAATGGCTCTCGTTTTATTTCAAAGCCCCGCAAACCGCGCCGAGACTTTACCCCGAACACGATATTTTTATTCAATTGATGAAGCTGAAAAATACTCTGCGGCATTTGAAGGGCGAAGATTTAATTACGCATCTCGGACTCGAATACTACGATTAATTTAATAAAAAGCGAAAAGTGAACAACTAAAGATTATTCACTTTTCGTTTTTCGCCTTTAACGATTTCTGAAATTATATTGACTCAGGGATTAACCGGCGGCGTTTTTTTCGGCGAGCGTCTGACGTGCATCGCGCTTGTCCATTCGGCGAGTTTGACGGGATTACTGCGATGGACGTTTTTCAAAATCGCGTCGAGAATTTCTTCCGCGTCCAATTTCGTCATCAATTATAAATAAAAAAGCAGTGAAGTTATGACTTCACTGCTTTCTCAGTTTTTCGCAAATGCTGACTTATCAATTACCGATGAAATTAACGCCGTCCAAATTGCCCGACAAATTAATGGTTTGCGAAGGCGGCGTGAAGGTGCGACTTTTGGCGGTCGCCATGATGATATAGCTTGCGCCGGTCGGCAGGTTGGCGAAGCGGTAATAGCCGAAAGCGTTGGTTTGCGCGTAAATCGGCGAAGTCAGACCGCCGCCCGTTAAGGTCAGTCGAACGCCTGCCAATCCGCGTCCGCTTCCCGAAGTCTGCGTGACGCGCCCGGTGATGTTTCCCGTAGCGGCGGTCGGCGAAGCGCATTGAGGAAACTTGAATGAGCTGATGCGCGTTTGCCAGGTGGACGAAGAAGTCGCGGAATAATACTCGGTCGTATACCAGAATGTGCAGTCGTCGAGCGGGTCAATGTTCATCGAACTGTAATCGCCCCAACGATTGCCGCCGCCGGTTTGCGAACCCGCTCCGTTGACCATCACGCCTTCGCCCTGCGGCATTGTGCCGAGCGGGTCAGTGGCGAGTCGCCCGGTGTAGCGAATGCCCGGAAACACATCGGTCGCGCTCGATACGCTGTAGCCGAGTCCCATATTGCCGTCGTTGTCCATCGCTATACTGCCCATCCAGCGATGAACGCCGTCGGCGGGCGCGTAAGTTCCTTCCTGATAAATAACCGGGCTGCTGTTCGGGCTGCGAATTTCCCACCAGCGCATTCCCGCAACGCCGGCAGTCGCTTCGACCGACATCGTAGTCACCAAGGATTCGTGCGTGCCGAAATTACGGTAGGCGAGGCGGAACGTCGGTCTTTGCCGGTAAGATAAAATATCTATCTTGACGGTCGTTCCGGGCTGCGGAATGCAGGCGCGGGCAGACGGCGTACACGGAAAGACCGAATCGAAGGCGGCAGTATTTAATTGATTGGCAAAAGTGAACGTGGAATTGGCGGGCGTGACCCAATCAACATTAAATTTAAATAGATTCAACGCGTCTGCCGCCGCACCATACGGACCGCCGAGATCCATCGAGCCAAGAAAATAATGCGGGCTGTTCGCAGGCGGCAAGGTTGTGCCGTCTAAATCGGCTGGCAGCAAACCATCACCGAGGCGAAACGTCTGTCCGGCAGGCGGCAAAATAAAAGAAATGACTTGCGGTGCCGGATTGCCCGCCAACATCTGAGCGCGATTCAGCGCATACGCGCCGACACCGCCAAATGGACCGCCGCTGCTGCCGACAAACTCTCTAGTGCTGATAAAGTAAGCGTCCGACCAAACACCATACTTAGGATAATCGGGAAAGTTATTGCCGGTGCTGAAGGCATAACGGTAATAAGTTCCCGTCGGGTCGTTGCCCGTCGAGATGGCGACGCAGTTAAAGAACGACCCGCCGACAGCGGAAGATGTAAACTGGCTCATAATCCAGCGGTCGGCGAGCTGGTCGTAAAGCACAACCGGATCGCCCGCGTTCTGCGTTTGACACGCGCCGCCGAAACCCGCGAAAAGCGTGTTGATATTTGCCGGACCGAAGACGGAAACGCCGGCGCGCGTAAATATCTGAAACCGGGAATTGACCATTTGCACGTAATGGTTCGGTCCGATGTCGCCCACCGTGTCGGGCGGATTAACGCCCGAAGTATTACTCATTCCGTTAAAGCTCACGCCGAGCGATGGAATATCTCGATTGAAAAGTCCGTTGCCAGCCGTCGTCTGAACAACCGGGTCAGGGTCGTGTTTCGTATCGTTGACCGGTCCTGAGCCGGGATCGTCGTCGCCTTTTTTATAATTTCGCGTCGTAATCGGTTTTATCGAACGAAGCGGCGGCGACAAATCGTATCTGGCGGCAGTTCCCACCCTCGGACGCGGCGCGGTTTTATTTTCCTGCGCACTGACCGTCGCCGAAGCAATCGGCAGAATTACTAACAAAACTGCCAGATGCAAAAAAAGCGCGGCGAGTTTGAATTTTCGATTATTGAATTTTATGGATCTGATTTTCATTACGACTCCTTAGACTTTTAAAGCTGACAATTTGGCAAATCGAGTTTGTAAACGATTTTAACGAAAAAAACAGGATGCTTGCCGGAAACTCGCTTGAAGTTTCGGTCAGCGGCACGAAGGCATTTATAGAACTTCTTTGCCTGAAAATTACAAAAAGATGTTCGTTCAGTATATGTTCCGGCAGTTACGGTGTCAATAATTCCTGTTGGGAAACCATTGTATGAAAACCGGAAAACGAACCAACGACACAGTTCAGAAGAACGCTACTGGTTAAATTTCCTTTGTATTTCCGCCACCGCTGTCACGATTGCCGCCGGGTCAACGGGCTTGGCGATGTGGATTTGATAACCGGCGGCACTTGATTTGTGGCGGTCGGTTTCGGCGGCGTAGGCAGTCAGAGCCGCCGCCGGAATGTTGCCGCCCTGTTCGGGCGAAAGAGCACGGATTTTACCGATAAGTGCGTAGCCGTCTTCAACCGGCATTGCCAAATCGGAAATTAAAACATCGGGTTTCCATTCGTGGAAAACTTCCAGCGCATCGGCGGTCGAAACAGCGATGCGAACCCGCGCGCCGTATTGTTTCAGCACAACGCGCAGAATTTCGAGCGTGTCGGTGTCGTCGTCAACAATCAGAACGCGCAAGCCTCGGATGTCCGGCGCGTCTGTGGAAAAGTCCTTCGAGATTTTCGGATTGCTTTGATGCAAAGCCGGATTGTTAGCTTCCGCCAGCGGCAAACGCACGGTGAACGTCGCGCCGTGTCCCGCGCCCGGGCTTTCAGCCGTGACCGTGCCGCCGTGCAGTTCGATTAAATGGCGCACGATTGAGAGTCCGAGTCCGAGTCCGCCGTGCGCGCGCGTGGTTGACGAATCGCTTTGGCGAAAGCGTTCAAAAACAAAAGGAAGAAAGTGTTGGTCAATGCCCGCGCCGTTATCGCTCACTTTTATTTCGGCTTGCGAGCCAACTCGCTTCAAGCCTACTTCAACCCGTCCGTTCTCGGGCGTAAACTTGATGGCGTTAGAAACCAAGTTCCAAATCACCTGCCGCAGCCGGTTCGCGTCGCCGATAATCGGGTTTTCGATTTCATCGAGTGTGACGATTAAACAAATTGATTTGGCGATTGCCGCTGGACGCAGTGTTTCGACTGCTTCGCTGATGAGCGTGGCGATTTCGACCGGTTTGGTATTGATTCTCAGCTTGCCGTTGATGATGCGCGAAACGTCTAAAATGTCGTTAACGATTCCGGCTTGCGCCCGTGCGTTACGCTCGATGACGACAAGCGCGCTGCGCGTGGTTTCTTCTTCCAGCTTGCCTTTGTTGAGCATCGTCGCCCAGCCGAGAATCGCGCTCAAAGGCGAACGAAGTTCGTGCGAAACGGTAGCGAGGAAATCATCTTTCAGACGACTGGCGGCTTCTGCTTCCTCACGCGCTTCCTGCTCGCTTTCGAATGCGCTTCGTAAAAGCTCGCGCTGATGCCGCAGACGCTTTTCGGCATTGCGGCGCGAACTGGCGAATAAAACGACGGCGACGAAAAGTACCATTCGGTTGATGGTTATAAACACGGATTTCGGCGTCGGTGAATAAAGATTGATTATCAATTCAAAAACGACGGCGGTGGCGAGTCCCGGACCACTGCCCAGATACCAAGCCGTAGCGACCATCAGAACGATGACCAGCGAAGTTAAATCCAGATTCAGTGAAAAATAAGTTTTGGAGGCATAGGAGATCAGCAAAATAAGTGCGAACCCAAGAAGCGGCAGAATGTAACGCCAGGCAATTGATATTATTTTTCTCACTATCATCTTCCGATAGGCATTTTACACCAATTTTCGGTCGGCAAGCGAAAAAATAATCGAAGTTCGTTTTTTAAGCTGAATTCAATTTAAAAATTCCGGCTTTTTTTCTTCAATAAAATTCACCGGCGCGTCGAATTTCGGCGCATCTTCTTCCAAGCTCCAAACTTCAAACAGCGCGGGCGGACATTCCATTACAAAGCGCGAAGGTTTTTGCAGAACGGTCTGGCGGTTATAATCAACAATCATCAGCGGATACGTCAAATACAATTCGTCCTGCGCTCTGGTCAGCGCGACATACCACAGACGGCGTTCTTCTTCCTCGCTGTCAATTTCCTTTAACGAACGCGGGCTGGGAAATTTCCCTTCCGCCGCCCAAATCAGAAAAACGGCTTTCCATTCCAAACCCTTTGCCTGATGAACGCTCGTTAAAGTTAAAAGCTCGTCTTCTTCGCCGCCCGAAACGACATCTTCACCAACGATGCCGGTCGGTTCTTTGAACCGCTCGGTTGAAAGCAGCGCGAGTTCCGACAGAAAATCTTCGGTCGAATCGTAACGCGCCGCATACATTCCCAAACCTTTCAAATCTTCGAGCCGCGCCTCGAAATTTTCGTAGTTTTCCTGCAAATATGCTTCGTAACCGTTCGTTAAAATCAACTCGATTTGTTTCGCAGGTTTGTTTCGATTCTCATCGGTCGTGATTTTTTCAAGCAGTTCGACAAAGTTTCGCCAATTTTGCTTGCTGCGCGGCTGGTATTTAAAGTTCTCTTGTTTGACGAGCGCAAACGGATTTTCGGCATACGCCAGCGATTCATAAATCTTGTTCGCCGTTTGGGTGCCAACGCTCGGGATCATTTTTAAAATCCGTTTCCATGCGAGTTCGTCGCGCGGATTGCAAATGATTCTCAGGTAAGAAATCACATCTTTGATATGCGCCTGCTCGAAAAATCTCACGCCCGATTGGACGCGATACGGAATGTTTCTTCTCGTTAATTCAAGCTGCAATTCAATCGAATGATAATGCGAGCGATACAGCACGGCGACTTCTTCGAGGCTCGTTCCTTCGTCTCTTAACTCCAAAATTCGAGACGCGACGAACGCCGATTGCTGCTCGACATCGGAACACGGCACGAGCGCGGGTTTCCAGTCTTTGGATTTTTTTATCGCTTCCAGAGTCTTCGGAAACTGCTTGCGGTTATTCGCAATCGAAACATTCGCTAATCCTAAAATTTCCGGCGTGCTGCGGTAATTTAATTCGAGTTTGTAAATTTCGGCACTCGGATAGCGTTTCGGAAATTCGTAAATGTTCGTAAATTCCGCTCCGCGCCACGCGAAAATTGATTGCGCGTCGTCGCCGACGACCATCACGTTTTTATGCTTGACAGCGAGCAAATCAATCAGTTCGGCTTGCAGTTTATTTGTGTCTTGGTATTCGTCAACGAGAATGTGCTGAAACTGTTCGGCATAGACATTGGCGATGTCGGGTTTTTCGATTAACAGACGTTTCCAGTTAAGCAGCAAATCGTCATAATCCATCACGTTGCGCTCTTTTTTCCGCTCCATATAAACGAAATCAACGCGCTTGATTTGCTGACTGAGCATTTCAAAATACGGATATTTTTTGATGATGACTTCCTCAATCGGCTGGTCGGTGTTGTTGGCGTAAGAGATGATATTTTGGACGACTTCCGGCTTCGGAAATCGCTTGGCTTTCGTATCAATCGCCGCGTCTTCAATGCAGACGTTGATAAAATCTCTGGCGTCTTCCGCGTCGAGAATCGAATAGTTTGAATCAAAGCCGATGGAAACGGCGTGTCTTCTTAAAATTAAATTCGCGATTCGATGAAAAGTTCCGCCCCAGATTTTGTGGACGTTTTGCGAGCCGGTTAAAGTTTCGACGCGCTTGAGCATTTCACGCGCCGCGCGGTTGGTAAATGTGGCGAGCAAAATTCTCTGCGGCGAAACGCCTTGCTCGATTAAATAAGCAACACGGTAAG
>CBDUBY010000153.1:0-8241 GCA_965365505.1 uncultured Pyrinomonadaceae bacterium
GAAAAAAAGATTTGCAGCCAGTAGACGATATCTTTTAGGGTTGCCGCACGCGATAAATCGAGAAACAGCGCGGCTTTGCGCTCGGTGCCGACGCCCAAAGAGCGGGCGAAAAGAGTCGGGATTTTAATGCGCATCCAGCGGGCAAAAACCGACACGGAATTACTTTCGGGCATAGAATTTACCTCTTATCAATAATCATTCGTTTTTATCATATTTGCCTGGTTTATTATACGCAGCATTTTCTATCTTGAGTGAAAATACTCACGCTTTTTGAGTGTGAACACCGACGCGGCAATGTTCTGTAAACGATAAAATACGAATAGTTATGGACAAGGGAGACAAATATATTATGAAAGTTTTAAGACAATTAACGGCGACGCTGACGATTTTCGCGCTCGCTTTTTTAGGGTTCGGATTTATTTTAGTCACAGAAGCGCAGGCGCAGACGCGCCGAACCACGCGCGTAAATGACCGGCAGGTCGAAAGAATTATCGCCAGCATCGAACGCCGCAGCGACGTGTTTCGCCGCAGCTTTGACGCCGCGCTCGACCGCAGTCGTTTTGACGGCAGTTACACCGAAGACAGCGTGAACAATCTGGTTAAAGATTATGAACAGGCGACGAACGATTTGCGCTCGCGTTTTAACGGGCGAACGATTGTCGCCAACGACGTGGACACGGTTTTGAATCGCGCCGCGCTGATTGACCAGTTTATGCGGACGAACTTGCAGCAGCGCCGCGTGCAGGGCGACTGGAATTTACTGAAAACGGATTTACAGCGATTGGCGACGGCTTACAATGTCGCGTTTGATTTTAACGGGCGCATCGTTTCGCCCGCGGTGACCGGACAAATGCCGTATCGCGTGAGCGACGCACAGATTGATACGCTGCTTCGCCGCATCGAAACGAAAAGCGACGCTTTTCGCACGAGTTTAGACGCTGCGCTCGACCGCAGTCGTTACAACGAAACGCGCCGCGAGGAAAACGTCAATGAATTCGTCAAAGACTTTGAAAACGAAACCGACCAACTGCGCCGCAAAATCGGCGACCGCACATCGGTTGACGCTGACGTTTCAAACTTACTGGTTCGCGCCGTCCGCATTGACAATTTTATGAATCGTAATCTGCGACGCGAAACCGTCGCGCAGCGCGATTGGAGAACTTTGAGAACAGAACTTAATTTACTGTCGAATTATTACGGTCTCGCATACAATCTTGACAACCGCAGCGGATTGCCCGCCTACACCGAATTAGGCGGCGTTTTGACAAATAGCGACGAGAGTTTTACGGGAACTTATCGGTTAAATGTCAATCAGAGCGACAACGCTCGAACCGTTGCCGGACAAGCGACGAGTCGCTTAAATCGAGCGGCTCGTGACCGAATTTTCGACAATCTCGTGCTCCGTCTGACCGCGCCGGAAACCATTGCCGTCGAACGTCAGGGAATGCGCGTGATGCTCGCTTCGACCGTCGCGCCGCAGGTTACGCTTGACGCTGACAACCGCGAGCGCATCGAAAGTTATCCGAACGGCAGACAATCGCGCGTGCGTTCGATGTTTTCGGGCGACACTTTAACGGTTGTCTCGAACGGCGACCGCGCCAATGATTTTACGGCGACTTTTACGTCGCTCGACAATGGACGGCGAATGCTCGTGACGCGCAGTTTATACGCCGAAGGCTTGAACGAAACGATTCAGGTGAGAAGTTATTATGACCGCACGGACGACCGCGCGCAGTTTAATATTTACAATAGCCAGCCGGTTTACACGGGAACTAATACGAACGTCAATAACAATTTTTACATTCCCGACAACACGGTTTTAGTCGCCGCGATCAACAACAATCTTTCGACGAAAACCGCGAAAGACGGCGATCGTTTTTCGATGATCGTTCGCAGCCCGGCGCAATATGCGGGCGCGGTGATCGAAGGTTATGTGTCGAACGCGAACCGTTCGGGCAGAGTTTCGGGGCGCTCGGAACTGTCGCTCAATTACGAAACGATTCGCCTTTCAAATAATCAAACTTACCGCTTCGCCGGCATCACGCAGAGCGTTTTGAATAACTCGGGTGAGCGTGTGCAGGTTGACAATGAAGGCACGGTCGAAGAAACGAACAGTCAGACGAATCAGACCATCGGACGCACGGCGATCGGCACCGGAGTCGGCGCGATTTTAGGCGCGATTTTGGGCGGCGGCAAAGGCGCGGCGATCGGCGCGGCAATCGGCGCGGGCGCGGGCGCAGGTTCGATTTTCATTCAGGGACGCGACGATCTGGAAATTTCCAGCGGCGCGGAATTCACGATTCGCGCCTCTTCCCCGCGCGTCTACTAAAACAAGGCGTGTCGGCGTGAACTGAATAATAGCCGCTTTTGCAGAATGACCGGCAACGAAATCTGCAAGGCGGCTGTTTTTTCGGTTAAAATCGGCTGGTATGAAAGAAGAAAAAGAAATCGTGCGTCAAAAGGTCATTGAAGAACGCGAAAGCATTCTCGAACAACTCGAAAACTGGCTCGAAACGCCGCTTTTAATTTTGGGTTTCGTCTGGCTTGCGCTGCTCGTTTACGAATTTATCTGGGATTTATCGCCCGCGCTCGAACTTTTCGGAACGGTTATCTGGATAATCTTTATCGTTGATTTCGCGCTCAAGTTCGTTCTCGCGCCGAAGAAAATCGAGTATCTGAAAACGAACTGGCTGACGGCGCTCGCGCTTCTTGTTCCGGCGCTGCGCGTGTTTCGCATCTTTCGCGTGTTTCGCGTTTTGCGGGCGGCGCGAGCGGTGCGCGGTGTGCGTTTGTTCCGCGTTTTGACGAGTTTGAATCGCGGAATGAAATCCTTAAGCGCGAGCTTTGCGCGGCGCGGTTTCGGCTACGTCGTCGCGCTGTCGGCAATCGTTTGCTTTGCGGGCGCGGCGGGAATGCTCGCCTTTGAAAACGAAGTCGAAGGCGGAATTAAAACATACGGCGACGCGCTCTGGTGGACGGCGATGCTTTTAACTTCGGTCGGCTCCGAATATTTTCCGCAAACGCTCGAAGGTCGCGTGCTGTGTTTTATCATCGCGCTTTACGGCTTCGCGGTTTTCGGTTATGTAACGGCGACGCTGGCGACATTTTTCGTCGGGCGCGACGCCGAAGCGAAAGATTCGGAAATCGTCGGCGCCGAAAACATCAAGGCTTTGCAGACGGAAATATCCGCCCTGCGCGAGGAAATCAAAATGCTGTCTGAAAAATTTATCGGGAACGGTTTATAATAGTTAGTCGCGTACAAAGAAGAAAAATTAGCCACAAATTTATACGGATGAACACGGATTTAATACAAATAAATCAAATCTGAATTTCCAGTTTTCATCTTTTCTTAATCAGTGTCTGTCTGTGTAAATCTGTGGCTAAAAAAATTTATAAAATTGATTCGTCCGAAAAATTATTGCAATTTAAATAAAAATGGGTGTTGTTCAAAGAAAATTATCGAAAACATTTACGAAATTTTTCGACTCGGAAAAATCGAGCGGAATTTTGCTGATCGTCTGCACTTTGATTTCGCTGGCTTTCGCCAATTCGATTATGGGCGAAAATTATCTACGCTTCTGGCAAAAATATGCAGGCGGTCTGAGCGTCGAGCACTGGATCAACGACGGGCTGATGGCGATTTTCTTTCTGCTCATCGGCTTGGAACTAAAACGCGAATTGCGCAACGGTGAATTGTCGAACTTCAAAAACGCGCTCTTGCCGATTTTCGCCGCGCTCGGCGGAATCGTCTTTCCCGCTTTGATCCATTTTCTGTTCAACAGCGGCACCGCGACGCAAGCCGGAATCGGGATTCCGATGGCGACTGATATCGCTTTCGCGCTCGGGGTTCTCGCGCTGTTAGGCGATCGCGTTCCGGCATCTTTGAAAGTTTTCGTCGTCGCTTTCGCCGTTATTGACGATTTGTGCGCGATTATTATTATTGCAGTTTTTTACACGGCGAAACTTTCAGTTTTTTATCTCGCCGCGGCACTCGCGGTGTGGGCTTTGCTCGCGGTTGTGAATCGTTTTTTCAAAATAAAAAGCCTTTTCCCGTCGCTCGTTGCCGGCGCTCTGATGTGGTTTTTGATGTATCAATCGGGCATTCACGCGACGATTGCCGGAGTTTTGCTGGCGTTCGCCATTCCTTCCTCGGACGTAGAAGACGACGCCGAATCGCCTTCGAACCGGCTCGAACAGCGACTGCATTTTCCGGTCGCGTTCGTTATTCTGCCGATTTTCGCTTTGTGTAATACGGGCATCGTCATCGGCGCGGATTGGGCGAATAATTTGATGAGCCAAAACAGTCTGGGCATCATTGTCGGATTGGTCGCGGGCAAACCTCTGGGAATCACGCTGGCGAGCTTTGTCGCCGTCGCCGTCGGCATCTGCAAACTGCCGCTCGATTTGAACTGGCGGCACGTTTTCGGCGCAGGACTTCTGGGCGGCATCGGTTTTACGATGTCCATTTTTATCACGAACCTCGCTTTCGGCGCGGCGGCGGACGTGATTAACAATTCAAAAATGGCGATTCTGCTCGCGTCTTTAATGGCGGGCGCGGGCGGTTTTTTGTGGCTCAAATTGTTCGGCGCGCCCGAAGCGTCCGACGAAGACATGGACGCGATGGATTTCGACATTACAGAAATTTAACCGGCGAAACATTATGGACAAGGCGGAAGTTTCATGAACAGATTGAAAAAACTGTGGCTGGATTTGAATTCTAGTTTGTGGTTTCTGCCCGGGCTGATCGTTGCGGGCAGCATCATTCTCGCGCTTGCTTTAGTCGAAATTGATAAGGATTTCGGCGGCAACTGGATCGAGGGTTATCCGCGCCTGTTCGGTGTCGAGCCAGCCGGTTCGCGCGATATGCTTTCGGCGGTCGCCGGTTCAATGATTACCGTTGCCGGTATCGTTTTTTCCATCGTCATCGTCGCTCTTTCGCTGACTTCGACGCAATACACGCCGCGCATTCTGCGAAATTTTATGCGCGATCAGGTAAATCAGGTCGTGCTCGGCGTTTTCGTCGGCATCTTCACTTACTGCATCGTCGTTTTAAGAACGATTCGCGGCGGCGACGACGACAATGTTTTCGTGCCTTCGATTGCCGTCGTAACGGGTGTTTTGCTCGCGCTCATCGGCATCGGCTTTTTGATTTATTTCATCCATCACATCGCCGTTTCGATTCAGGCTTCGACGATCATCGCCGATGTTTATACAGAAACCATCGAAGTCGTGGACGAGCTTTTCCCGCATCGTCTGGGCGAAAACGCGCCTGCTGAAGAATTGGAAACGCTGCGGCAATTTTCGAGCGAAGCGAACTGGCAAACGATTCGCTCGACCGAAACCGGCTATATTCAAAACATAGATATTCAAAACTTGCTTAACTTTACGAAAAAGCGTGAAGTCATCGTGCGAATGGAACACGGTGTCGGCGAGTTCATCGTCGCGGGCGCGCCGCTCGCTTCGGTCGCGGCGCGAAACAAAGTTTTGAAAATTGACGAGGAAACGACCCAAAAACTTAACGACGTTTTTTCGATTGATAATTTCCGCACCGTTGATCAGGACGTGGCGTTCGGCATCCGGCAAATCGTGGACATTGTAATGAAAGCTCTTTCGCCCGGCGTGAACGACACGACGACCGCCGTTATTTCGATTGATTATCTGACGGCGATTTGCGCGCATCTCGCCGCGCATCCGTTTCCGTCGTGTTTTCGTTTCGCCGAAAACGATTTGCGCGTCATTGCCAAAAGTCCTTCGTTTGAAGATTTGATTGACCTGGCTTTCAACCAAACGCGCCAGAACGCGACGAACAACGTCGCCATAATTTTGCGCGTTCTGCACGCGCTCGAACAAATCGCTTTGCGGATTAAAGACGGAATTGATTTACATAATAAACCGCTCGATTTGTCCGCCGCCGAACGCGCCGAACGATTGGAAATTATTTCGCGTCATTTGCAAATGACGGCGGACGCGGCGCGTGAAAACGTCGAATCGAAAGACGATTGGGCGCAAATCGAGGAACATATCGGAAAGGTTTTGAAAAAACTCGGTTGGGAAAACAAAATTACCGTCGAATCGAAAATCGTTTCCGCATAAAGCTGGAAAGTTTAACGGAAAATAGCTGCGTAAAATGCTTTGAAGAAATTTTAGCCACAGACTTTCACAGATAAACACGGATGTAAGAAAGATTTTTACGAATTGGTTTATCTGTTTTGATTTTATATGAGTTCATCTGTGAAAATCTGTGGCTGGAATTCTTTCTTTTACTTCGCTTATTTGTTGTCCGTAATTATTTGAAAAGGGGGTAAATTATGAAATTTTTATTATTGCAAACTCCGACTCCGATTATCGAACAGCGCGAATTCGATCCGGGAATCGTCTGGCAAACGCTGCGCGATTTGGGCAACGGTTTTCTCGCGCAGCTGCCGTATATCATTCTCGGAATCATCGTCCTCGGCTTTTTTCTGATCATCGCCCGCGTCGTCAAACGCATCGTTCACGCCGCCGGGACGCGCACTCGTCTTGACACAACGCTCGCCGATCTGCTCGGACGACTCGCATCTTTAATAATTATCATTCTCGGCGTTTTTGTCGCGGCGGTCGTTATTTTCCCGACGTTTAAACCGGGCGATTTAGTAACCGGATTAGGAATTTCATCGGTCGCTATCGGTTTTGCATTTAAAGACGTACTGCAAAATTTTTTCGCCGGAGTTTTAATTTTATGGCGACAGCCGTTTGTCGTCGGCGATCAATTAACTTTTCGTGAATATTCCGGCACGGTCGAAGAAATCAACGTCCGCTCGACGCGCATCAAAACTTTTGACGGGGAACGCGCCGTTATTCCGAACGGCGACATTTATACAAACTCGATTTTGGTTAAGACCGCTTACGACAAACGCCGGATAAAATTCGTCGTCGGCATCGGTTATCTCGACGACATCGAAAAAGGACGCAAAACGATTCGCCGGGTTTTAGACGAAACCGAAGGCGTTTTGCAAGAACCCGGACCGTGGATTTACGTTGACGAACTCGCCGGCTCATCCGTCAATATGAAAGTTTATTTCTGGGTCGAATCGAATCAGGCAAACACCTTGAAAGTCAGCGATAAAGTGGCGACCGGCATCAAATACGCGCTCGACGAAGCCGGAATTGATATGCCGTATCCGCACAACGTCGTGCTGTTTCACGACGCGACCGGAACACGCAGCGGCGACATCGAACAGGCGAAATACCTGTCGGCGCAAAACAGCGGCGCGAGAAATTCAGCCGTCTCGGACGAAACAAAATAGCGGAAGATTTATTTTTAAGAATTTTCCGCCGCAGATTTGCACAGGTAAACACAGATGATTTTTATTGATTTTGTCTTTTATCCGCGTCAATCTGTGTAAATCCGTGGCAAGTTCTTTTCTTCAATTTTATCCGAACGCTTGAAACCGGAGAAGTAAAATATATGCTGGCATTATTATTTTTTCTACAAACCGAAGCGGCGCGAAATCTAATCGGCGCGCCGGGCGAAAGCGTGGTCGAAAATACGATTATCAATTTGGTGCAGTGGCTCAGATTGGCAATCGAAACGACCGGCGCGATCGTCATCGGCATCGGCGTCGTGATTTCCGTGATTGAGTTCGTCCGCGCGCTCATACCGCCGCAGATGGAAAGCTATAACCGGATTCGTTTGACGCTGGCACGCTACTTGGCGCTCGCGCTCGAATTTCAGCTCGGCGCCGACATTCTTTCGACCGCCGTCGCGCCGTCCTGGGATCAAATCGGAAAGCTCGGCGCGATCGCCATTATTCGCACCGCGCTCAATTATTTTCTGACGCGCGAAATGCAGCAGGAACGCGAAACCACCGCGTCGGAAAAATCAATGGTCAATGATTCTTAAATTTTCTGCCGCGCCGCCGACTTCGAACGCGATAAACATCCGCAATCGTCCGGTAGAACTTGTGTCCAGCCCTAAAATTTAGCCGTCAACTTCCGTGATAATACTCAACGCTTTTGAGTATTATCACAGACTTTTTTTGCCTGCCGAACGAGTATAATTTTATTAATATCGAATTTATTTATCACTCGTTTCGAAAGAGAACCGGGCTGCTTCGTTTGGATGTGCGTTCAAGGTACGGGAGACGTCCGTCCTTAAAATAGCTGAAAAAATTAAAAGATAAAAAAAGATTAAACGCACGGTCGAAAGCGAACGACTCGCGCTTTGCCCGAATGCGAAGAGAAACGGGTCACAAACAATAC
>CBDUBY010000154.1:0-8146 GCA_965365505.1 uncultured Pyrinomonadaceae bacterium
AACGGCAGTTTGCGGCGCGACGTATCGAGCACGTTTTTGAAATTGATAAAAATTCCCTGCGCCGTTTCGGGTCTGAGATATGCCAGTGCGCTCGGGTCATCTTCGGCGGAAGTCGCGCCGACCGTCGTGCTGAACATCAGATTGAATTGTTTCGGCTCGGTAAAATTCTTTGCGCCGCAATTCGGACACGGAAATTTATTTTCTTTGATCAATTCCTCAACTGCCGTCGCTTCAAACGCTTTCTGGACCGCCGCGTCGTCGGAAACTTTCGGGTATTCGAGCTTATCGGCGCGAAATCTCGATTTGCATTCGCGGCAATCAACCAGCGGGTCGCTGAACGTCGTTTCGTGTCCGCTGTATTTCCAGACCAGACGGTTTTGAATAATCGAAGAATCAAGCCCTTCGATGTCGTCGCGTTCGTGGACGAGCCATCGCCACCACGATTTTTTAATGTTGTTGGCGAGTTCCACGCCGAGCGAGCCGTAATCCCAACTGCTGCCCAAGCCGCCGTAAATGTCCGAAGCGGGAAACACAAATCCGCGCCTTTTAGATAAACTGACAATTGTTTCGATATTTGGTGCTGACATAATTTGTTTACGATTTTAGATTTGCAATTAGCGATTGGATAAAATCCGAAAATCTTTTTACTTTCTTTCAAAAGCTAGATTCTACAACGGACAACGGACAAAACAAAAAGAAAGGGAAACGCTCTTTGCATTTCCCTTTCTTTTTTCTCCTCAGTTGTTCGGTCTGAATTATTGCGGCACCGGCGGCTGTGCGCCCGGCGGGACAATCCAAAGTTCGTAACGTGTTCGCGGTCGGCTTCCCCAATTAACAATTTGAAGTCGAGCCGGGTCAACGCCGCGTGCTTTGACCAGATAATCGAGCGTCCGCTTGGTTAGGGCTTCAACCCTTCGATTCCGCATATCGCCGGGACTTGTTCCCTGATACATAATGATATAGCCTTGCGAATCAGGATTATTTTGCATTTCGATGGCGAAAGCATCGAATCTGGCTTTGTCGTCGTCGAAAGCCTGCGAATCGAATTCATCGAACCTGCGGGATGACGGCGGCGGCGGCGTTCTTTCGACAATCGTCGGAACGGAATTTTTTTGCCGACAGGTCGCGTCATAAACACCGTCGTTCACGTCCAGGTCAGCAGTAATGGTCTGTCCGCCCATTCCGCGCGTGTCAACAGTTATCGAAGGCGTTCCGAGTCCGCTGGTGATAGTCAGATTGGCGGGCGATACTGTCCAGTTATAATTGACCGGAAACGTCGGATCAACGCCGACATTCTGAGTTGCAAAGGTAATCAAATCGCCTTCCATCACTCGCTCCGGTCCGTCTACTTTGATGTCGTAAGGACAGGCTCTGGTCGTAACTTCTTCCACGATTCTCAAACAAATGCAGTTTTTCAAATCCTTTCTGATTTCGATTTCTTTAGTGAAATTTTTGCCGTTCGGACCTTCGATGACAAGTTGATGAGTTCCCGGCGGCAAGTAAAATTCGGCGGGCGAGCTAACGCCGCTCATTCCCAAAACTTGATTGTTCACTTTGACGGGATAAGCGACCGGCGAGGTCTTCACCGTCAGTGTTCCCGTGTTTTTCGGTCGTCGGTTGTTATTCTGTGCAAAGGTGGTCGTCAAACCAAAGGTCAACAACAAACCAAGCACAAATGTAAAAATTATTTTCTGCATCTTTAAATCCTCTCTAATTAAGCGCGAGATAATTGTGCTTCCGACATTATCCTTCGGCTTCATCCTCTTTCCTTTTACCGTATCGGCGACGCGCTGCCAGTCCGATGCTCGCCAAACCCGTTCCGAATAACAAAATCGTCATTGGTTCCGGCACCGGTTCGGTCGGCGGCGTTGGTGTCGGTGTCGGTGTCGTCGGTGTCGGCGTTGCGGTCGGCGTTGCAGTCGGCGTTCCGGTCGGTGTCGTCGTCGGTGAAGACGGCGGATTGTCACCGTCGTCGCCCGGCGGAATCAGAAACAAAAACGGGACAGCGGCAAAACCCAGTGTCCAATACGGAAATCCGCCTGGAGTTGGAATTTCGCAATCGCAAACTTCTTCTTCAATAATTTCGCTTCGTGTTTCTGTAATTACGCGCGGGTCGTCCTGCGGCGCAACGGACTCGACGGTTTTCGCGTCGTCGTTGCTGACTAAAACCAAATCGTCACCCGCCAAGCGCAACTGCGCGAAACTGCCCGTGTTTGCTTTTCCCGGTTTGGCGTTAACTAACTGCACGACTTGAGTAAATTGCACCGGCGCGGCTTTAGCCGTGCCTGCCGCCATCATTATCGAATAAATTGTGAGAGCGGAAAGAAAAAATCTAAAATTAAAATTTCTCATCTGTCTACTTCCTGGCTAGATTTAATTATAGGTGTAAAAATTACACTCACACAAGCCATATCTGCGGCTTGCTAATTCTACGTCTGCTTGAGGCAATTTGGCAAACTATAACAAAAAACTAGAAAATTTGCACTCTTTTTTGTTAATTTTCCCTTACATTTCCTACAAACGTCAAATTTTTCTGCTTTTCTAGTGTCTAGCAGTTATAATCCAGAGGTGTTTCCAGAAAAGGGGCGGAAAGTAGAGAAGTTTAATAGAACAACTACCAAAACTTCTCTACTTTCCGCCTTTTTCATTTTTCAACTTTTAACTCTTTTGTGCTTCCGCTTTTTCTTCCTGCAAAACAGATTTACGTGAAAGTTTGATTTTATTACCTTCCTTGCCGATGCACTTGACCATTATCTGCTGACCTTCTTTGAGTTCATCGCGCACGTCGCGGATTCTTCGGTCTGAGATTTCAGAAATGTGCAATAAGCCGTCGAGTCCGGGAATAATTTCAACGAACGCGCCAAAGTCAACGATTCGGGAAACCGTACCGAGATACGTTTCGCCGATTTCAGCCTCGGCAGTCAACGCGCGGATTCGCGCCAGAGCCGCTTGACCGGCTTCGCCGTCGGCAGTCGCAATGTTAATCGTGCCGTCGTCGGAAACGTCAATTTTCGCGCCGGTTTCTTCCGTAATCGAGCGAATCATTTTACCGCCCGGTCCAATCACGTCGCGAATCTTGTCCGGATTGATTTTAATAGTGATGATACGCGGCGCATACATCGAGATTTCCTCGCGCGGCTGATCAATCGCCTGCGTCATTTTATCCAAAATATGCAACCGACCTTTTTTCGCCTGCTCTAATGCTTCGGACAAAATCATCGCGTTGATGCCGCCGATTTTGATGTCCATCTGCAAAGCAGTGATGCCGTCGGCAGTTCCAGTGACTTTGAAATCCATATCGCCGTAATGGTCTTCCGCGCCCGCGATGTCCGATAGAATCGCGTAACGATTACCTTCCATCACCAAGCCCATCGCCACGCCCGCGACCGGCTTTTTAATCGGCACGCCCGCGTCCATCAAACTCAAAATGCCGCCGCAGACGCTCGCCATCGAGCTTGAACCGTTCGATTCGGTGATTTCCGAAACGATGCGGAGCGTGTATGGAAATTCTTCTTCCGAAGGCAAAACGGCTTCGATGGCACGACGCGCTAAATTTCCGTGACCGATTTCCCTTCTGCTTGAGCCGCCGAAACGTCCCGCTTCGCCGACTGAATACGGCGGGAAATTATAATGCAGCATAAATCGCCGTTTGACTTCGCCTTTCTCCAAATCGTCGGTAAATTGCTCGTCCATTTTCGTCCCCAAAGTCGTCGTCACAATCGCCTGCGTTTCGCCGCGCGTGAACAGTGCCGAACCGTGAACACGCGGCAGCCAGCCGACCTCACAGTTAATCGGGCGAATTTCAGAGAATTTTCTGCCGTCGGGTCGCCGCCGGTTGCCGAGCATATCGTCGCGAAAGATTTTCTCCTTTAAATGCGAGAAAACCGCGCTCGCGCCCAGACGTTTTTGTTCGTCGTCCGCGTAACTTTCGACGACTTCTTTTTTCAGGGCGTCAATTGCCGCGTATGATGAAATTTTATCCTTGCCGGTCGTGTCGAGAGCTTCGCGCATTCGCTCACTGTATTTATCTTCAACTTCTTTGATGTGCGCTTCGTCGAGCGTCGCCGGAGCGAATTCGCGTTTTTGAATATCGAGTGCTTTATACAGTTCTTTCTGCCACAGGCACAGCCGTTTGATTTCCTTATGCGCGAGCATCAACGCTTCGAGCATAATCTTTTCTTCGACTTCGTTCGCCTGCGCTTCAACCATCACGATGGCTTCTTCTGTGCCGGAAACAACTAAATTCAACTGCGATTCGCGCCGCTCATCATACGTCGGATTAATAACGTATTTGCCTTCAAGCAGACCGATGCGAACTGACGCAATCGGATTGACAAACGGAATATCCGACAAATAAAGAGCCAACGACGCGCCGGTCATCGCAATCACGTCCGGGTCGTTTTCGTCATCGGCTGAAATCACCGAGCCGACAATTTGCGTTTCAAAACGATAGCCTTCCGGGAATAGCGGACGAACAGGACGGTCAATCATTCGGCAGGTCAAAACTTCCTTTTCATTCGGGCGACCTTCGCGCCGGAAATAATTTCCCGGAATGCGTCCGGCGGCGTAAGTTGATTCGCGGTATTCGACGGTGAGCGGAAAAAAGTCCAATCCTTCCTTCGCCGTTCTCGCGCTGACGGCGGTGACGAGAATCATCGTGTCACCGTAGCGCACGACGACCGCGCCGTCGGCTTGTTTGGCAACCTTGCCCGTTTCGACAATCAAATCTTTATCGCCTAATTTTATTGTTTCACTTAAGTATTTTCTTTGTCCCATAATTTTTTCTTCCTCATACAATAAAAGACGACCTTAGCTATTCGTGAAAGCTATGGTCGCCTTTGGATTTTCATTAGCGATTGATTCTCATTCGCCGCCGGGTTAATTACGCTGTCACGTTCAGCTACCGCCGTTGAATTCTTCGAGAGAACCGGTATGTTAAATGACCCGAAGCGGTCAGTTTAAGTGAGAAATGAGAAGCGAGAGATGAGATATTTTAACATCTCACATCTCATTTCTCATTCATTTATCTTCTCAGTCCTAATTTTTTGATAATATCGTGATATTCGTTAATATCTTGACGTTTAAGATAGTCGAGCAATTTCCTACGACGCGAAACCATTTTCAATAAACCCTGACGTGAGTGATTGTCTTTTTTGTGGATTTTGAAATGTTCGGTTAATTCGTTAATGCGCTGCGTCAAAAGTGCGATTTGCACTTGTGATGAACCCGTATCATTATTGTGCGTGCGATAATCCGTGACTATCGTTTCTTTTTTTTCTTTTGGTGTTGCCATACGTTTATAAAAATGGTCTCTCCTTTTGCTCGCAGAAATTCGTTTTTTTTCAAAACGACACCGCGAAGTTTTATTTGGTTAATTGTTAATTGTTAATTGTCAATTGTCAATCTCTTTGGCTTTTAGACTAACTAACCTTCAAAAAATCTTCCATGAATTTCGTCGAAAAGTCTCCCGCTTGAAACTTCTCGTCGTTCATAATTTTCAGGTGCAGCGGAATCGTCGTTTTAATTCCCTCGACCACCATCATTTCCAGAGCGCGTTTCATTCGCGCAATCGCCAAATCTCTGGTTCTGGCGTGGACGATTAGTTTTGCAATCATCGAATCGTAAAACGGCGGCACGACGTAGCCGGGATAAACCGCCGTATCAACTCGCACGCCGGGTCCGCCGGGAATGTTGAACGCGGTAATCAAGCCGGGCGACGGCGTGAATTTCTCCGGGTCTTCAGCATTGATGCGGCATTCAATTGAATGCCCGACAATCAATACGTCGCTTTGGTCAAAGCCCATTTCTTCGCCTTCCGCGAAACGGATTTGATTTCGCACGATATCGGCGAGCGTGACCATTTCCGTCACCGGATGCTCGACTTGAATGCGCGTGTTCATTTCCATAAAGTAAAATGAACCGTCTTCGTCAAGCAAAAATTCAAAAGTTCCCGCGCTCGAATAACCGATTTCCTGACAGGCTTTGACGGCAACCGCGCCCATTCGTTCGCGCTGTTCCAGAGTGATAACCGGCGAAGGAGCTTCTTCGAGTAATTTTTGATGTCGCCGCTGAATCGAACATTCACGCTCGCCGAGGTGAATCACGTTGCCGTATTCGTCAGCTAAAACCTGAATCTCGATATGGCGCGGACGCTCGATGTAACGTTCGATATACACGCTGCCGTTCTTGAAAGCCGCGAGTGCTTCGGTCTGCGCGAGTTCTAAATTCGTTGCTAAATCTTCTTCGGCGCGAACAATTCGCATTCCGCGTCCGCCGCCGCCGGCAGCCGCTTTGATAATAACGGGGAAACCGATTTCTTTCGCTAATGCGATGGCTTCGTCAGCCGATTCAATCGGTTCGGGCGAGCCGGGCAAAATCGGAACGCCCGCCGCTTTCATCGTGCGGCGCGCTTCAACTTTATCGCCCATCATTCCGATAACCGAAGGCTTCGGTCCGATAAATTTGATGTTGCAGTCTTCGCAAACGCGGGCGAATCTTTCCGATTCGGCGAGAAAGCCGTAACCCGGATGAATCGCGTCAACATTTGTAATTTCCGCCGCGCTGATAATTGAAGGAATATTTAAATAGCTTTGCGCGGAAGGCGGCGCGCCGATACAAATCGCTTCGTCGGCATAGCGAACGTGCAGCGCGTCCTTATCGGCGGTCGAATGAACGGCTACGGTCTTGATGCCCATTTCCTTGCACGTCCAAATTATCCGGCAGGCAATTTCGCCGCGATTGGCGATTAAAATTTTGCGAAATTCTCGCTTTTTCATTAAAAATTTTAGCCACAGAGAGCACAGAGTTTTCAGAGAAATTAAAAATTTATTCTCTCAGCTTTCCTCAGTGTTCTCTGTGGCAAACAAGTTATTTCTTAATTCCGAAAAGCGGTTGACCGTATTCGACTGACTGCCCGTTTTCGACGTAAATTTTTACGACCTCGCCGGAAACTTCCGCTTCGATTTCGTTCATCAGTTTCATTGCTTCGATAATACAAACAATCGTATCGGGCGAAACATTACTGCCTTCCTTAATATACGGTTCTTTGTCAGGCGCGGGCGAACGATAAAATGTTCCGACAATCGGCGAAGTTATGATGTGCTGATTTGCATCCATCGCAGTTTCAGCCGAAGCGTTTTCCGTTTGATTTTCGATTTTCGGTTGAGCAGTCGAAGCAGGCGCGGATGCGGTCGGGGCATAAGCCGGCGCAGCGTGTTGGATAAACTGCGGCGCGGGATTTTTGCTCAAACGAACGCGGATGTTGGCGTTTTCAAATTCAAAATCGGTAAATCCGTTCTCGTTAACCAGATTGGCAAGGTCGCGCAGTTCGTCCATATTCAGCGACGGTTCCGTTGCTTTCGGACGCGAACCCGCGCTTTGCTTTTTAACAGTTTCCTTTTTCGCCGATGTCGCTTGTTGACTCATTTTCGCCTCCAAATTTTATAGCCGCGAAAAGCGCGAATTTACAAAAATAACCTTGAGTTTTTCGCGCCTTTCTGCGGCTAATAATTATTTCTTTGCCGCCAGTTCGCGCGGGCTGTCAACCAACTCGATAACCGCCATTTCCGCATTGTCGCCTTTCCGACGACCTAGTTTAATGATGCGCGTGTAACCGCCGTTACGGTCTTTGTAACGCCCGCCGAGTTCGTCGAAAAGAAACTGCACGGCTTTTACGCCCGCCGTTCTTTCAATCGGCTCTTTCGTTGTTCCTTTCGCGCCGCGAAAACGGCTTTGCTCGGCTTTAAAGGTCGAGTTTCCCGCGTGAAAAAATCTCGCCGCCTGCCGACGCAGATGAACTTCCTGCGCTTTCGCTTCGTCGCCCGTCAATTTTTTGGCGCGGCGCGCCAGCGTGATAACTTTTTCAACAAACGGGCGAAGCTCTTTCGCTTTCGGAACAGTTGTTACGATATAACCTTTTTCCGAAGTAATCAAAGATGTCGCCATATTCCGCAGCATTGAAATCCGATGCTCGGTCGTTCTACCCAATTTACGATGTGCTTTTAAGTGTCGCATAATTTTATAAACGATAAATGCAGAATGATGAATCTTTATATCAATTCATCGTTCTGCATTCACCGTTAGTCTAAATCTCGTCCGCCCGAACCGGGAATCGGATTGCCCTGTTCATCAAAATCCATTCCGAAAT
>CBDUBY010000155.1:0-8123 GCA_965365505.1 uncultured Pyrinomonadaceae bacterium
TTTTTGCCGCCGAGTTCCAAAGATAATTTCTTGAACATCGGTGCGGCGGTTCCGGCAATCCATTCGCCGGTTTTCGTGCCGCCGGTGAACGAGATTGCCTTTACGTCTTTATGCGAAACAATCGCGCTTCCGGCTTTTGCTCCCAAGCCGTGAACGATGTTCAAAACTCCGGCGGGCAATCCGGCTTCGATACAGAGCTTCGATAACAGATAAGCGGTCATCGGCGTAATCTCTGAAGGCTTGGCGACGACACAGCAGCCGGCGGCGAGCGCGGGCGCGATTTTCCAACTGAAAAGATAAAGCGGTAAATTCCAGGGCGAGATGCACCCAACCACGCCGAGCGGCTGGCGCAGCGTGTAATTTATTGCCTGTCCGACTGTTTCGTGCGCTTCGGTCGCGGTGTGCATCGCGGCGGTCGCGTAGAATTTGAAATTGGAAACGGCTCGCGGAATATCAATCTGTTTTGCCAAAGAAAGCGGTTTGCCGTTGTCAATACTTTCAGCTTCCGCCAACAAATCCAAGTCACGCTCAATTAACGCAACGAGCCGCATTAAAACGTCGTGTCGCTGTTCCGCCGATTGTTTCGACCAAACGGGAAACGCTTGTTTTGCCGCTTCAATAGCTGATTCGACATCGCGCGCGTCCGAATCGGGAATCAGCGAATAAACTTCGCCGAGAGCCGGGTTGTAATTGTCCAGATATTCGCCCGAAATTGGTTTGATTAATTCGCCGCCGATGTAGTTTGCAATTGTTCGCATCGTTTTACGGCTTATCTTACACGCTTTTACGCGGCTTGAAAAACGGCAAACGGCAGCGCGCCGATTCTCAAATCGAGGCTTTATGGCTTATAATCGAAAGAGTTTTTGTAAACGGTGATAATAAAAATGAAAAAAAGTTTAAGTTTAATTTTTGCGGCTTTGTTCTTAGTCGGCTGTCAAAGCACGACGCAGCAAACGCCGACGGCGGCGAACACCAATACGGCGACGGTCAAATCCGATAATTCAGCGATTGTTTCGAGTCATTCAACCGTCGCGCCAACAAACAGCGCGGCGAATAAAGGCGGCTCAACCGAATCGCCAATGGCGAAACCGCTCGACGTTTCGGAAATGACCGCCAACATCGAGAAAGCGGAAAAGCAATTTAAGGAAAATCCGAAAGCTAAAGGTGATTTGGCGAATGCGTATTTCGTTCGTGCCACGGCTTTGACCGGCGCGGCGCAATACCGTGCCGCGCTCGGCGATTATCGAAAGGGCTTGAAACTCAATCCGAACGATAAAGAAGCAAAAGAGATGCACGACCAAATATTAAGCATCTTCAAATCAATCGGACGCGAGCCGCCGAAGGAAGGCGAAGAACCGCCGCCGATGCCGGCTAATAAATAAGCGGTTCACTTGAAAAAAAGCCGCCTAGACATTTTGCGCGGCGTGGCAATAAACTAGAGGTTTGCGAGTCGGGCGGGAAATTTTATTTTCGCGTCCTTATCATTTTTAACAACGGAGATAAAGAAAATTATATGGCACTTTCAGCCAACGACATCAGAAAAGGAATGGTTATTTTGTTTGAAGGAACGCCCGTCAGAGTAATGGAATTTCGTCATCACACGCCGGGGAATCTTCGCGCGATGGTGCAGACCAGATTGAGAAATCTGCTGACGGGCAACTCGTTCGAGCATCGTTTTCGCTCGAACGACACGCTCGACCGCATCGTTCTGGAACAGCACGATATGGAATATTTATATTCTGACGGCTCGCATCATCATTTTATGAACACGGAAAATTACGAGCAGGTTTCCTTGACCGAAGACGAACTCGGCGACGCGGCACAGTGGCTGATGCCGGGCTTGAAAATTCAGGTCGAATTCTACGACGCAACGCCAATCGGCGTGCAGCTTCCGGCTTCGATGGAATTGACCATCACCGACACCGAACCCGTAATGAAAGGCGCGACCGCTTCAAATTCAAACAAACCGGCAACGCTGGAAAACGGCGTAACGCTTTACGTTCCGCCGTTTATGACTGTCGGCGAAAAGATTCGCGTTAACCCGACCGAATCAAAATATATGGAACGAGTGAAATAAGAGTAGTCGGTGGGCAGTGGTCGGTGGTTTTACTCTGCCCACTGCCCACCGACTACCGACCGCTTCCGATGTTTTTCCTTTACAGTTTTCTCCTAACCGTCGGCTTCATCCTGCTGCTGCCGCGTTTTCTGTTTCAAAAAAAATACGCGGCGGGTTTGCGGCAGCGATTCGGAAGACTGCCCGAATTCGTTCAAGACGAACGACCCGTGATGTGGCTGCACTGCGTTTCGGTCGGCGAAACGAACGCCGCTCGTCCGCTCGTTAAGGAACTCAAAAAAAAATTTCCCGAATATCGCCTGGTCGTCTCGACGACTACAAGAACCGGACAAACGCTTGCCAGAGAAGTTTTCGCCAAGGACGCGGATTTAATTTTTTATTTTCCCTTTGATTGGAAATTTACGGTGAATCGCGTTTTGAAACGAATTAAGCCGCGGGTGATTTTGATAATGGAAACGGAAATCTGGTTTAATTTTGTCCGCGAAAGTCACAAACGCGGCGTGAAGGTTTTCGTTGTCAACGGTCGTTTGTCGGAAAAATCAGTGCAGCGTTACGGCTGGATTCCGAACACGATGCGCCGCGTACTGCATCACATTGATTTGGCGTTGATGCAGAGCAGTTTAGACGCGAAACGGCTGCTTGGTTTAGGGTCGCGCAACACTAAAGTTAAAGTTACGGGCAACATCAAATTCGACCAGCCGTTTGATGAAACCGAAAGCGAGTTGACCAAACATTTGCGGAATCGTTTTGCGATTTCGGCAGACGCGCCGCTGATTGTCGCCGCCAGCACGCACGCGCCGGAAGAGCGTTTAATTTTAGAGGCGTTTAAGAAAACCTGGAAAAATTCCAAAACAAATCTGCCGCGCCTTTTGATTGCGCCGCGCCACCCCGAACGCTTTGCGGAAGTCGAAGAATTGATAAAGTCAAGCGGCTTTGAATGGGCGAAGCAGTCGGCGCAGCCGTCAAGCGGCGACGAATCTGCCGAAGTGATTCTGCTCGATTCAATCGGCGAACTTCGCGCTGCGTATCCGCTCTCGGAAATCGTCTTTGTTGGCGGCAGTTTGATTCCGCACGGCGGGCAGAATGTTTTGGAGGCGGCAATCAATGAACGGGCAATCGTCACCGGATTTTACACGATGAACTTCGCGGAAATCGTCAGAGAATTTCTCGCGCAGGACGCTTTAATTCAACTGCCGAAACTCACCGAACGGGAAATTCCCGATGCTCTCGCCGAACATTTTTCGCAATTACTGCAAGATGCGGCGCGGCGCGGCAAACTGGCGAAAAACGCCTTTGACGTGATGAAAAGAAATCGCGGCGCGACGTTAAAAACCATCGAATATATCAAATCGTTTTTACTCGCCGATTGAAGGGCAATGATGATTTACGTTTTCTACTTTTTCGCCGCCGTGCTGGTCTTTCTCGGCTATAAATCCTTGCGCGGCGGATTCAATTATCTCAACTTCTTTCGCCGCGAACTCGCCCGACCGCCATCCGATTACACGCCGTTTTGTTCGGTTATTGCGCCTTGTCGCGGGCTTGACGAAGATTTGCGCGAAAATCTCGCCGCGCTTTTTCGCCAGAATTATCCGCGCTACGAAATCATTTTTGCGGTTGACGACGAGCGCGATGAATCCGTTTCGGTTATCAAAAATCTAATCGCGGAATTCAGTTCTGCAAAATTTATCATCGCCGGAAAAGCCGAAAACGAAAGTCAAAAGGTTCACAATTTGCGACAAGCCGTTACGGGAGTTTCCGCCGAAAGCGAAGCGTTTGTTTTCGTAGATTCTGATGCCAGACCGAACGCGGATTGGCTGCGAAATTTAATCGCGCCGCTTGCCGACCGAGCAATCGGCTGCGCGACCGGCTATCGCTGGTTCGTGCAAAAGCGCGGCGGATTCGCCACTCACCTGCGCGTCGTGTGGAACGCCTCGGTTGCGTCGGCGCTGGGCGCGAATTTAAAAAGCAATTTCTGCTGGGGCGGCTCGATGGCAATTCGGCGCGACACTTTTGAACGATTAAATATGCGTGAAAGCTGGCGCGGAACTTTGTCGGACGATTTCGCCGTCACGCGCCGGATGAAAGAGGCGAATCTGCCCGTTTATTTTGTGCCGCAATGTTTGACGGCGACCGTTGAAGACTGCACATTCGGCGAATTGCTGGAATTTTCCACGCGCCAGATGAAAATTACGCGCACTTACGCCGCGCATTTGTGGCAAGCGTCTTTAATCGGTTCGATGCTTTTTACAGCGACTTTTTGGACGGGCGTTGCGCTTTTATTCGTTCTTTCAGGCATTCATTTTTGGTTGACGCTCGCTTTCACGCTGACGATTTACGTTTTCGGCTGCGGCAAATCTTACTTGCGTTTGAAGGCGGTTAAGTTGGTTTTGAAACGCTACGACGCAGAATTAAACCGCCAGTTTCTGCCGCATCTGACGCTCTGGGCAATAACGCCGCCGCTTTATTTTTACAACTCAATTTGCGCCCTGCTCTCGAATAAAATAGTTTGGCGCGGCATCGAATACAAATTGAAATCGGCAACCGAAACCGAAGTTTTATCAACTAACAAGTCGTAAAATTTAATGATAAAAAACAGAAAAGTTTATTGTTTAGAAGGTTTTGCTGGTAATCTTTAGTTTCAAGACTGCAAGTTTGCATTGATAAAAATGAAAGTTGAAATGTTTGTTTCCGTTAGCCGAAATTTTTTTCGCTCGTTCGTTGTTTTTTCATTACTGGTTTTTTGCCAGGCGAATTTCGCGCAAACTCAGACACCGAGTCCTTTGACCGAGCCGAATCCGAAACCGACGCAGAAAGGTAAAATGCCGGTCATCGTTATTCCCGGCTTGCTCGGTTCGGAACTCGTTAATAAGGAAACGGGCGAAACGGTCTGGTTCGATTTGGGTCGGTCAAAGGACGACGATTTGCGGCTGCCGATTTCTGTCAATCTTGCCGCCAACCGAGACAAACTCGTTGCGCGCGATATTTTGCGAAACATCAAATACTTGAAATTCCTGCCCGAAACCGAAATTTATCAAAAAGCCGCTTCATCGCTCGAAGTTCCGGGCGATTATAAAGAAGGCGATTGGAACGCGCCGGGCGAGAATGGTTATCAGGATACGTATTACGTTTTTCCATACGACTGGCGGCTCGATAATGTTGAGAACGCGCGCCTTCTGATTCGGCAGATAGACGATTTAAAAGGCAAATTGAAACGCCCGAATTTGAAGTTTAACCTTATCGCGCATTCGATGGGCGGTTTGATTGCGCGTTACGCCGCAATGTATGGCGACAAAGATTTGCCTGCGGGAACGCGGCGCATCACGCCGACTTGGGCTGGAGCGACGCGCATCAATAAAATCTTTCTGGTCGGCACGCCGAACGAAGGTTCGATTACGTCGCTCGACGCGCTGATCAACGGTTACGCAATCGGTCCGAGGGGAATAAATATCCCGTTCGTTCAGGATTTGACCCGCTTCGATATGTTCACGATTCCCTCGCTTTTTCAGCTTTTGCCGCACGGCGGAACGATTCGCGCTTTTGACGAAGACCTGAAACCGCTGAAAATTAATATCTATGACGTGGCGACGTGGGAAGAATACGGCTGGGCGGCTTACACCGACCCGGATTTCGCAAAGCAATTTACAGATCAAGAGCAGAGCGAGGCGCGAGCGTATTTTCGCGCCGTGCTGAATCGCGCCCGGCGTTTTCATCAGGCGTTGGATGCGACCGCCAACGCTAAAAATCGGCTGGAAATTTATATGCTCGGTTCCGAGTGCAAGCCGACGTTCGACGCTATGCTGATTTACCGCAACGAGAAAAAAGAGAAATGGCAGACCATATTCCGTGCCAATGGTTTCAAGCGCAGCGACGGCACGAAAGTCAAAGAAAAGGAATTGGAAAAACTGCTCTACACTGACGGCGACGGCGTTGTTACGCGCCGCTCGTTTCTGACTTCGAGCTTGCCGGGCGCACGAGTTCGCGCGGGCAATTACCGCACGGCTTTGCCTGTGCGCGATGTTTCCTTTACCTGCGAAATTCACAATCAACTTTTGAGCAATCAGGAAGTGCAGAACAAATTGTTCGTTGATTTAGTCAGTAAAAATTAATTCAAAGCCGGACTGTGCGCCTGACTTTTGACTCGTGCGTGAATTGCTTTTTTAACGATTCTCTGCGACATTGACGTAAAATAAGTTTTTGACGAAAATGCGGGAAATTATTTGACGCGGGAGAATTGGCGATGATCAAAAGTTTACTCGAACCGGACGAGAAGCAGCCTGAAGAAATCAAAACTGAGCGGGAAGAAAAATCGGCGGACGATTTGGAACTTGAGGAAAGTTTTGAAACTTTGTTTGCAGGAATAGAACTGCCGCCGTCCAGTTTGGAAAATCTATCGGAAATTTCTGAACCGGCGGACGACGAGCTTATCGTTTCAGAAAAGCCGCCCGAAACGATGCCCGCCGAAAAGATAGACGAAGAATTTAATTTTTCCGAACCGCATTATAATCAGCCGGAAAAATTATTCGCCGAAACGATAAATCAAGAGCAGTCTGCCGATAATGTAAATGAACCGATAGACGATGAATCGCTTGCCGGATTTCCGATTGATGAAATAAATTTCGATTGGCACGGTGAAGCAAAGATTGAAAATCCCGATTTTGAATTGCCCGCCGCAACTTCAAACGAAACGACGAATCCCGAACCGCGTGCCGAAACAATCAACGAATCGGCAATTTACGAATCGCCCGTTGAACCGGAAACACCGAGATTTGAAAACTCCGGTGTGGTTTTTCAAACGCTCGCCGAACCTGAATCGTTTGCCGAAACCGCTCGCAGAAGCGGCTTGGCTTATGCGGCGGCAATCACACTTTTCGGCGCAATCGTTTTTATGCTAATCATTGGTTGGTTTGCCGATTTGCTATTCGGCAGTTCGCCGTGGGGCATCGTCGGCGGCATTATTTTAGGCGCGACAATCGGTTTTTTTCAATTTTTCCGCTTAACCGCGCAAATCTTCAAAGACAGAAATTGAAAAGGCGAAAGTGGGAAAAATTAATAAGAAAAAAGTCTGTTAACAATGCCTGAACTATTTTCCCGCTTCTCACCATTTCACTTTTAACCTTTTCCCGCTTTTGCCTTTTCCCGCATTCCTTTGTAAAATTTATGTTTCGCAATGAGCGATGATTCCGATAGTGTCACAACCGAACAGCCGCCTCCGATTTCGCATCGGCGAATTTTATGGATGATGGGCTTGGTCGCCGTTATTGCAGGTTTAGCGGGTTTTATTTATATTTCGTGGCAATTCGGGTTGGGCGTGATTTTCGGCGGAATTTTATCTTTAATTAATTATTACTGGCTGAAGGTTTCGCTCAAACGACTTTTTGATAATGCTATCGCCCACGGCGAAAAGCCCAGATTTTTGGCGGTTCGATATTTCGGGCGTTATTTAACGCTCGGCGCGATTCTGACATTTGTTTTCTTAACGCACACAATTCCGGTCGTCGCCGTGATTTTGGGGCTGTCGAGTTTTGCTTTGGCAATTGTTATCGAAGGATTTATCCGGTTATTTTCGACTTTTTTAAGAGCAGGGAATTATAAATAATGTTTTTATTTGCAGCAGGAAGCGGTCATCACGAGCCGCTTATCGTCGAGTTTATTAATCATGAGTTTGGCAAGCCAGTTCACGCTTTTCAAATGCAGACCACCCATAAATGGTGGCAATCGCTGTTCGATACGTTGGGTTTGAAAACCACGCCCGACGCGGTTTTCGGAGCGTATACGCCGGAAACCGCAATTCCGTGGTATACGATTATGTTCGTCATTGCCTGTATTTTGACGATGGTCGTTGTTTGGATTCTCAAAGGAAAATTATCTGCTGAAGACCCTTCAAACGGGCAATTAACGCTCGAAGCCGGCGTTCTGGCGATTCGGGATTTGGTCGTCAGCGTAATCGGCGAACACGGATTTAAGTATTTTCCGGTCGTCGGCACGTTCGCCGTGCTGGTTTTAATTTCCAATTTAATGGGACTTTTCCCGCTGTTTATGTCGCCGACGG
>CBDUBY010000156.1:0-8115 GCA_965365505.1 uncultured Pyrinomonadaceae bacterium
TCGTTGATGCGCGAGGCGCGGCAGTTCAGCGCGCCGCGAAAAATGCCGGGAAAACAGAGGACGTTGTTGATTTGGTTCGGGTAATCCGAGCGTCCGGTCGCCATTACAGCAACCAGACCTGCGGCATCTTCAGGCATAATTTCGGGAATAGGGTTTGCCATTGCGAAGATAATCGGGTCTTTCGCCATATTCTTTAAGTCTGATTCGTCAATCACGCCGGGCGCGGATAAGCCGAAGAAAACGTCCGCGCCTTTAATAATGTCGTGAATCGAACCTTTCTCCAAATCGGGGTTGGTGTTTCTGGCATACCAATCCTTGACCCAGTTCATATGTTCCGTGCGTCCGGCATAAAGCGCGCCCGATTGGTCGCAGCCGATAATGTTTTTTACGCCCGCCGCCATCACAATTTTTGAACACGCCACGCCCGCCGCGCCGACTCCGTTGACGACGAGCTTGATGTCTTCGATTCGTTTGCCGGTGATCTTCAGCGCGTTGATTAACGCCGCCAGAACGACGACCGCCGTGCCGTGCTGGTCGTCGTGAAAGATGGGAATGTCGAGTTCCTCTTTTAATCTATCTTCGATTTCAAAGCAGCGCGGCGCGGAAATATCTTCTAAATTTATGCCGCCGAAACCTGTCGCAATGTGTTTAATCGTTTCGATAATTTCGTGCGGGTCTTTCGTATCAAGGCAAATCGGGAAAGCGTCAACGCCGCCGAATTCTTTAAATAATTGACATTTGCCTTCCATTACGGGCATTGCGGCGGCGGGTCCAATATCGCCCAAACCTAAAACAGCCGTGCCGTCGGAAATGACCGCGACGGTGTTTTTCTTAATGGTCAGCGTGAACGCTTTTTCCCGGTCTTTTGCAATCGCCTGGCAGACGCGAGCCACGCCCGGCGTGTATGCCATTGATAAATCCGAGCGGGTTTTAAGAGGCATTTTAGAAACGGTTTCGATTTTGCCGCCGAGGTGCATCAAAAAAGTTCGGTCGGATGTGTGGACGACTTCCACGCCGTCTACGTTCTGGATGGAAGCGACGATTTCCTGGTCGTGCGCTTCGGAAGCAGCGTTGACGGTAATGTCGCGGATGAGAAAATCTTTGCCGACGCTGACAATATCAATGCCTTCGATGTCGCCGCCGACGCGTCCGATAGCAGTCGTGATTTCACCCAGTTTGCCGGGCGAGTTCTGGATTTTAACGCGCAGCGTCAGGCTGTAGCTGGCGTTTGGAGTTGGTTTATTCGACATATTAAAAGATTAGCTTTATGAAACAACTTGGGCAAGCGTCATTAACCGCTGCCTTTTATGAGAAAGTATAAAAAGGCAATTCCCCAGGTCAGCAATTCGGTGAAAATCGTGCTGATGAAGATTGCCAGAAGAATTTGGAGCGCGCCGAGAATTTTGTTTTTCGGTTGGAAAAACTGCCAATAAGCCCAAATCCAGAAAGGGAATTTCAGCAGGAAATTTAGGATTGCCGCCGTTCCTTTTAATTTGTCGGCGAGCGGTGAAACGCCGATGAGAAACAAAATAATGTCGCCGATAATCATCTGCGCGATGACGAAAGTGTTCAAGACGAGATGCTCGGCGAAATAGTAGCCCGAACGCCGGAAAACCAGTAAAGAACCGAGTGAGACCGGCAAAATCATCGCCACGACAAGCGGTTTGTAGTAACTCGCCTGCATATAAATATAAGCGGACATCAAATCCGTGATTGCCGGTTTATCGCCCGCTGTTTTCTGAGCGAAAATGCTGCTGATGACGACGAACACGCCGCACCAAATCAGGATATACAAAAACGGGCTGAAATAACTTTTGCGCCTGCCTTCCAGATATTCCCGAATCATTCTGCCGGGACGCAAACACAAATTTTTGAAAGTGTGGAAAAATCCGCCGTCAATGTGCAGAATGCTGTGCGGAATTTCGTGCAGCCATTCGTGAATCGTAAAGCGGTGCGTCGAAGATTTCTGCCCGCATTCGTTACAAAATTTTCCGTCGAATTGGTTTTCGCAATTTAAGCAGATGTTCATATTGTTGAGTTAATGGAAATTTTAGAGTCTGCCGCTTTTTACATCAGCGGTCTGATGAGTCCGCGATACACGCCTAAAATTTCTACCTTGTTTGCCGGAAGTTTGATTGTCAGATACTTATCGTTTGCCGGACGCAGTTCGATGTTTGCGCCATCGCGGTAAAACTGTTTGAGAACGATTTTTCTATTCGTCAGAGCGGCGACAATATCGCCGTCGCGGGCATAAGCGCGTTTTTCCAGCAGGGCAACATCGCCTTCGCAGATGTGTTGGTCAAACATCGAATCGTTGACGACGCGAAACGCCCGCAGGCGTTCCGGTTCCTGATAGCCAAGCAGCGACTTCGGCACATACAGCGGCAGACTTTCCCATTCTTCAACAAAACCCGACCCTTTCGGAATCTCCAGCCATTCGATTTCGCAAACCGCGTCGGCGACGGTTTCCGGCGGCTGCAAATCGAGCCAGAAACTGCCGTTCTCGCGCCGTCTGGTCAATAAGCCTTGCGCTTCGAGAGCTTCGATGTGTTTGGCGACTCCGGCTTTTGATTTAACCTTCAGATGCCGCGCAATCAATTGATAAGACGGCTCATAACCGTGTTTTTCAACGTATTGTTTGATGTAATCGAAAACTTCCTTTTGTCGTTTGGTGCGCGCCTGCATTGCCTGATTGTAATTGAAAACTGAAAATGAAATCCAGACCTGATGTTGCTTTTTCCAGAACCGGCTATCTGTTATAATTTAACTACTGATTTTGGAGGACTTTAATTTTATCAGCAACATTCACGGCTTTACGCAGGGCTTAAAACATAATCAATTACGACGCATCGAAAGATTAGGATCGCGGCGCGTCGCTCCTGAACAAATCGTGTCGCCGGAGCTCGCCCGCCAACTAACCGAACTATCATTTGAAACGGGCAGACAAATCGGCGTTCTCATCAACCGCAAAGGACAAGTCGAATACGTAATGGTCGGTACGGCGAAACGAATCGAGATGCCGGATTTCGGACGCGCTCGCGTTTCCACCGAACGCTTTCGCGGTTTGCGCTGCGTTCACACGCAGCTTTCGGGCGAAAAATTAACGCAGGACGATTTGACCGACCTTGCGCTGCTGCGCCTTGATTTAATGGCGACGATTCAGGTTGACCGCGAAACCGGCTTGCCGAACAACGTCTATTCGGCGCATCTGCTTCCGACGACCGCTGAGAACCTGGAAATCGAAAGCCAATCGCTGCCGTATGAATTTCTTGAACCGAACATTCCGGCGCATCTCGACACGAATTTTATCAGTCTGATAAATTCGCTCGAAGCCGAAATGACCAGAATTCGGCAGACGGCGCGCAATCGCCAATCGAACAACGACCGCGTGATTTTGGTTGGCGTGACCGACGGCTATTTGTCGGAAGCCGAAGAATCAATGATTGAACTCGAAGAACTCGCGCTGTCGGCTGATGTCATCGTGCTGGATAAAATCATTCAACGCCGCCCGAAAATTGACCCGAAGACGGTTTTGGGAAAAGGCAAACTCGAAGAATTATTGATTCGGGCGATGCGGCTCGGCGCGGACTTAATCGTCTTTGATTCGGAACTTTCACCGACGCAGGTGCGCTCGCTTTCCGAGGCGACCGAGCTGAAAGTGATTGACCGACCGCAGTTAATTCTTGATATTTTCGCGCAGCGCGCTCAATCGAGCGAAGGGAAGCTGCAGGTCGAGCTCGCGCAATTAAAATATCTTCTGCCGCGTTTGATGCAGGGACAAAACTCGGCGTTCTCGCGGCTAGCGGGCGGCATCGGCGGGCGCGGACCCGGCGAAACGAAGCTCGAAACTGACCGCCGCCGCGTGCGCGATAAAATCTCGCATCTCGAAAAACAGGTCGAGAGTCTGCGGAAACAAAGACAACAAAGACGCAAGGAACGTATGCGCCGCGATTTGCCGATTATTTCGCTGGTCGGTTACACGAACGCCGGAAAATCAACTTTGCTGAACACTTTGACGCAGAGTAAGGTTTATGCGGAAAAGAAAATGTTTGCGACCTTAGACCCGACATCGCGCCGCTTGCGGCTGCCGATTGAGCAGGAAATCATCATCAACGATACGGTCGGATTTATCCGAGATTTGCCCGAAACTTTAGTCGCGGCTTTTCGCGCCACGCTCGAAGAAATCAGTGACAGCGATTTGCTCGTTCACGTCGTTGACGCGGCAAATCCGCAAGCCGTCGCGCACATCGAATCGGTTGATAAAATTTTGCAGGACCTCGAACTAAACCGAATTCCGCGCATCGTCGTATTAAACAAGGCGGATTTACTCGACGAAACTTCGCTCGATGCTCTGAGGCGGCAAATCAGCCTTGACAAAGGTATGGAAAGCGTGGCAATCTCAGCCGTTAAATCCCAAACATTAAAACCTTTAGTTGAGAAGATCGGAGAAGTTATCAGAGAAGTTGTGATACCGGATTTGCAAACGACGATTGTATAAAAATATCAATCCGAAATCCGAAATCCAAAATTCCGAATCCAGATGAGCAAGCGTCTTCAAGATTTAGCAACGCCATTTTCCAAAATTCGCAAAAGCGCGTGGCAAATTGTTTCGCGCCCGTTTGCCGATGTATCGGAAAATCATAAATTTTGGGTTGGCTTTGCGTTTCTTTGTTTGCTGACGACGTTTCTGATTAACAATCCGTTCTGGCGCGTCGCCGCCGAGCAATACGCAGAAGGCGACATCGCCCGCGAAAGCATTATTTCGCCCGCTGACATTTCCGTCACCGACACCGAAGAAACCGAACGAATCAGACAGGCAGCTCGTGAAAGCGTCCAACCGATTTTTATATTTGAATCGAAGCGCGACGACGAAGCCGTGCAAAGTTTCCGTTCGGCTTGGGAAAATCTTGCCAGAAAAAACGAAGGCACGAATTCTAACTCAAAAACAAATGTCAACGAAAAAACCGAAGCGCAGACGGTTTGGACCGGCGCGGGCGGCGCGGAAGTCGGCAAGGTTTTCGCCGCCCGAAAATTCAGCGCCAACGAACTCGAATCGGTTACGCGAGTTTTGCGCGAAAACGCCGACGGTTCGATTTACGGCGATCAGGACAGACAGTATTTTCAGGAAGAAATTACCTTGACCGACCGCTTAAAGCCGAATCAGCAATCGGTTGTGAAAATGCCGGAAAGCAGTATGACGGCACTTTCCGAAGCCAGAAATAAATTAAACGACGGGCTGAAACAAATCAGAAGTTTGTCGGAAAAGGAAGTCGAAGCGTTCAACGCCGCGCTCGCGCCGCTGATTCAGCCGAGCGTCATTTTCGATTCGGCGGCGACCGAAAACGCTCGCGCGGCGATTGAGAAAACCGTGATGCCCGTGACGATTTCCCTGAAACGCGGGCAAACTATCGCACGTGAAGGCGACATTATTACGCCCGATAAACTCGCGCAGATTGCAGCGAAACGAAGTTACAGCAATTCAACGCGCCAATTAAACCGTTTCTTCGGGCTGCTGGCGATTATCTCCGCTTTGTTCTGGATAGCGTGGAAATTTATTGAGCATCGCGGAGTTGTGCCGCGTCTGGTTTTATCGGAGCGCAAAACCTTCTGGCTGTTCGGTTTTATAGTTTTAGCGCAAACGGCGTTGATGACGGCGTTTTTCCGTCTCGCCGATTTTACTGCCGCCCAGAATGAAAAAGCCCCATTGAACGACCCGACGCTCTGGGCGTTGGCAATTCCGTTCGCCTTTGGAAGTTTGCTGATGACTTTGCTGGCTGACCGCAGAACCGCGCTGTTCACAGGGATTTTCCTGTCTCTGATTGCCGGTCTGCTCGCGCCGAAAAGTCTGGAATACGCGCTTTACGCGGCAATAACCTCAGCGGTTGCGGTTTACGGCATCGGGCGTTATCGCTCTCGACAATCCGTAACCACAGCGGGCGTTCTGGTTGGTTTAGCGAGCGCAGCCGCATCGGTTGCGCTTATCGGTTACACGCAGCAGCCTTTTATACTGAACACACTCGCGCTTTCGATTTCGTGCGGTTTGGCAAGCGGTTTGATTACGGCGGCGGTGACGGCGGTTTTTCTGCCGCTGTGCGAAAATTCGTTCGGCATTTTGACCGATGTAAAGCTGCTGGAATTATCGAACGCCGATTTGCCCGCGCTCGGACAATTGGCGATGCGCGCGCCGGGAACTAATCAGCATTCGCACGCCGTCGGACAACTCGCCGAAGATGCCTGCCGCGCCGTCGGCGCGAACGCGCTGCTCGCGCGGCTCGGCGCGCTTTACCACGACATCGGCAAAGCCGCCGCGCCCGAACATTTCGTTGAAAACCAACTGGGCAAAAATCCGCACGACCGTCTGAAACCGGCGCAGAGCGCGAAAATAATTATCAGCCACGTTACTTACGGAGTAAAACTTGGCAAAGAAATGGGCTTGCCGCAACGAATAATAGATTTTATTCCGCAGCATCACGGCACTCGGACGCTGCATTATTTTCTTAGGAAAGCGCAAGCCGAAGCCCGCGAAGGCGAGGAAATCGTCGAGAATGATTTTCGTTATCCGGGACCGAAACCGCAATTTAAAGAAGCGGCTATTATGATGATTGCCGATAGTTGCGAAGCGGCGGCGCGGTCTTTGAGCGAGCCGACACCGGAAAACATCCGCTTCATCGTAACAAAAATCATTGATGCGATTTTGTCGGACGACCAGCTCGACGAATGCGATTTAACCTTGCGCGAGCTGACGCAAATCCGCGAAGTGATGATTAAATCGCTCGTCGCTATTTATCACTCGCGCGTAGATTATCCGGGCTACACGCCGCCGAATTCCATCCGCACATTGATTCAATCCGCCGAAGAAGACTCGGAAGAACGCGGCTTACAGCGTTACGCGAATCCGGCAGAAATTCCGATCAGTCGCGGCGGCGAAGTCGAGGACGAAGCCGTTGACCGCTCGCATCAGCCCGACAAAGCCGGAGCCAAAACCGTTTGATAAAGTTTCACAAATCAGCCGGACTTCTTACGCCGAGACGCGTCCTATTCAAAACGTGCGTGTAAATCATCGTCGTGGTCAGTTCTTTGTGTCCGAGGAGTTCCTGTATGGTTCTAATATCGTAGCCGTCCTGAAGCAGATGCGTCGCAAACGAATGTCGCAAGGTGTGCGGGCTGGCGTTTTTCGGAATACGGCTTTTACGCATAATTTCTTTAAACGGCTTTTGCAGGCTCGCGGGCGAAACATGATGCCGCGCTTTCGAATTCGTGCGCGGATTTTGGCTCAAACTTTTCGACGGAAAGACGAATTGCCAACTGAATTCCGTTTCCGCGTTCGGATACTTTTTCGCTAAAGCAAACGGCATCTCGACTCGTCCGAATCCGCGCCGCAAATCTTGTTCGTGAAATTGCCGCGCCGTTTCAATCTGTCGTTGCAGCGGCTCAATCAGCTTGGTCGGCATAACGGTAAATCTATCTTTGCCGCCTTTGCCGCCGCGCACGACGATTTGCCGGTAGCCGAAATCCAAATCCTTAACGCGCAGCCGCAAAGCCTCGATTAGCCGCAGCCCAGAACCGTAAAGCAAATTGCCAATCAGCCAGTTTGTTCCCTTCAACTGTTCGAGAACCTGTTTGACTTCTTCTTTGGTAAAAACTACCGGAACGCGGTCTGACTTTTTGGCAGGCGTAAATTCTTCGAGCCACGGCAGATTGATTTTCAAAACCTCGCGGTATAAAAACAGCAAAGCGAATAGAGCCTGATTCTGCGTTGAAGCCGCAACGGTTTTTTCAACCGCCAAATACGTCAAAAACGCTTCGACCTCAGCCGCGCCCATTTCTTTCGGATGTCTGATGTTATGAAAATAAATATACTTCCGAATCCAATAGACATAAATTTTCTCTGTTTCAAAACTGTAATGCCGCACACGCAATACATTTCGAACGTCATCAAGCAATTTTGACATAGCTGTATAAATAATTCGTGTTTAATTACTTTAACGGAATTTTTCTTTAATGGAATTTTTAGCCCAATTATTCCTGCAAGTCAAACAAACATTGACTCCTATTCCTAAAAGGCTTATAAATAATTCGGTATAACAAAACCGAAAGTCGGTTCAATACAAAGTT
>CBDUBY010000157.1:0-8096 GCA_965365505.1 uncultured Pyrinomonadaceae bacterium
GGGGGGTCAAATGACGAGCCGCGAGTGCCGCCGCTGAAGAAATTTGGCTATCAGACGATTTTGCGAGTCGGAAATCACTGTCAAAGTCGAATAAGCAAGGATTTTATCAACCTATTGCCGCGTTTTCCTGTTTCCGCCGAAATTTGTTTGCGTTCGCATTGAAATTTTGGTTAAGATAAACCTTACTTTTTCCAAACAATTTCAAAACAGGTTCGGGTTAAAAAGCAAATAAATTTTATTTCTGAAATTTGCAAGCAACTAAACGTCGCTTGGATTTCATCTGTTAGAGAATTCCCAATCATTTGTTAATTCAGCTTTTTTAATTCGCTTTCGTAAAGCAACTTTGCTCATCGTCAGCAAAGCGGCTGTTAATCTAAATTATTTCAATAAAAACTTAGGAGATTTGTATGAGACGGACAGGATTTTTATTTCTTTTCATTTTGACTTTCGGCTCGATGTTTGTCTTCGGACAAGACAAAACGGCATCAACCGATAAATTATGGCGTGAGATTGACGACTCGGCTTTGCAGCGACAACTGCCGCAGCGTCAGATTATACCGAACGCTTACCGCACTTTTACGCTTGATAAAGCCGCACTGCGAAATTTACTGCGACAAGCTCCGATGGAATTCACCGAAGCCGCCCGCAGCAATTCGTTAACGATCACCGTGCCGATGCCCGACGGCAGCTTTGCCCGTTTCAGCGTCGTAGAATCTCCGATATTCGAGGCAGCGGCAATTGGAAAATATCCTTCGATTAAAACTTACAACGCTCAGGGCATTGACGATCCAACGGCGACGGCGAAATTTGATTTTTTAAGCAACGGCTTTCACGCTCAAATTCTTTCCGCCAGAGGCACCGTGTTGATTGATCCGTATGCGACGGGCGACACGACCAACTACATTGCCTATAACAAGACCGATGCGGAAAAAAAAGGCGCGTTCGTCTGCGATTTCAGAAACGATGTCGAACAGTTGACTGAAATGCCCGATTTTTTCCCGAACGCGCCGACGGTTGTTTCCGGCACTAACTTACGAACTTACCGGATGGCACTCGCGGCAACCGCTGAATATACGGCTGTTTTTCGGCTCGGCGGCGACACCGACGCGCAAGCCAGAATGCGCGCGCTCGACGATATGGTCATCACGATGAACCGCGTGAACGGCGTTTATGAGCGCGAAGTGGCGATTAGAATGGTGTTGATTGCGCGTGAAGATTCGATTATTTACACGGACGCGGCGACCGACCCGTATGAAAACGACAACGGTCAGGTGATGCTCGGTCAAAATCAGGCAAATCTCGATTCAGTAATCGGCTCGGCGAATTACGACATCGGTCACGTTTTCTCGACCGGCGGCGGCGGCATCGCCAGTCTTCGCAGCCCGTGTAACGCCGCCCGCAAAGCGCAGGGCGTAACCGGACTTCCCTTTCCTTCGGGCGACCCGTTTGCCATTGATTTCGTCGCTCACGAAATAGGACATCAATTCGGCGGCAATCATACGTTTAACGGCATCGGCGGCAACTGCGGAAATAACACAAACAATGGCGCGGCTTACGAACCCGGCAGCGGCATTACGATTATGGGCTACGCCGGAATTTGCGCTGCGCAAAATCTGGCACTGCACAGCATTGACACTTTTCACGTTAGAAGCCTCGAAGAAATCGTAGGATTCAGCACCGGCACGGGCAATGCCTGCTCGGTTTCCACTGCGACCGGCAACACGATTCCCGATGTTACCTCGAACCAATCCGGCAATTTTATTCCGAAACAAACTCCTTTTAGCTTGTCGGCGACGGCGAGCGACGCGAACGGCGATACGCTGACGTATGATTGGCAGGAATACGACCTGGGCGTGTCGGCGACGACGATTCCGAATTCGGACGAAGACGGTCAGGAACGTCCGATTTTCCGCCCGTTCTTGCCGAATTCCTCTTCGACCCGCACGTTTCCGCAATTAACGCATATTTTGAATACAACGAACAATCGTCCGCCGAACACGACGAGCGGGCGGCTGACCGGCGAAATTCTGCCAAGCATTGATCGCACGATGATTTTCCAGGTGGTTGTCCGTGATAATCGCGCGGGCGGCGGCGGCATCAGAACTCGCACGGCAGTCGTCAACATTGATTCCACCAGCGGACCGTTCACCGTGACCGCGCCGACCACGGGCGCATCTTGGGCGGGTAATTCTTCGCAAACTGTGACTTGGGACGTGGCGAACACGAACAATGCTATTGTCAATGCCCAAAACGTCAAAATTTTACTTTCGACAAACGGCGGAGCGTCGTTCCCGACTGTCCTTTTGGAATCAACGCCGAATGACGGCTCGCAATTAGTCACCATTCCAAATAACATCAACACCAATCAGGCTCGCATCAAGATTGAAGCGGTCGGCAACGTTTTCTTCGACGTTTCAACCGGCGATTTCGTCATTACGCCTTCCTCGATTCCGACGCGCAAATTATTCGATTACGATGGCGACGGCAAAGCTGATGTTTCCGTTTTCCGTCCAACCGGCGGCATTTGGTATTTACAGCAAAGCGCGAGCGGATTTACCGGCGTGACGTTTGGCTCAAGCACCGACAAAATCGTTCCGGCAGATTATGACGGCGACGGCAAAACCGACGTGGCGGTCTTCCGTGAAGGCACCTGGTATATTCAACGCTCACAACTCGGATTCACCGGCGCGGCGTTCGGCGCGGCAACCGATATTCCGGTTCCGGCTGACTATGACGGCGACGGCAAAACTGATTTAGCAGTATTCCGCGAATCAAACGGCGTTTGGTATATTCAGCAATCGCAAGCCGGTTTCACCGGCGTCTCGTTCGGTCAAGCGGGCGACAAACCCGTCGCGGCTGATTACGACGGCGACGGTAAAGCCGATGTCGCCGTGTTCCGTTCGGGAACGTGGTTTATTCAACGTTCGCAGCTCGGATTCACCGGCATTACGTTCGGTGCGGCAACGGACAAAGCGGTTCCGGCGGATTATGACGGTGACGACAAAGCGGACATAGCAGTTTTCCGCGACGGCACCTGGTATATTCAGCGCAGCCAACTCGGATTTACCGGCATCGCTTTCGGACAAGCGGGCGATTTGCCTGTCGCCGCCGACTACGACGGCGACAACAAAGCTGATGTCGCCATATTCCGCAGCGGAACCTGGTATATCCAGCAAAGCACGGCTGGTTTCACCGGCGTAGGGTTTGGCGCGTCAACCGATTTGCCGACCCCGAATGCATACGTTCGATAAGTAGTCGAAACTCGGTTCGATTCTTAAAAGAAAAAGGTTTTGTTCAAATTGAACAAAACCTTTTTCTTTTAATTCTATCTAACTTCATCCCTAATCCAGTTTTCTTTCCATTACCCAATCGGTCTGCGCGTCACTGCCGAGCTGAAAGATATGTTCGCCAACGCGGGCGAAACCGAGTTTTTCATAGAATCTCTGCGCCCGGAAATTATGCTCCCAAACGCCGAGCCACATCGTTCGATAATTTTTATGACGGGCAATCTCGAAACATTCGTTCATTAATTTTTCGGCGATGCCGCGCCCGTGAAAATCTTTCAAAACGTAAAGTCTGCCGAGTTCAATCGGGTCTTTATCCGCTACGCAGTCTTCGGTTGAATGCTCGTGAAGTTTCGCGTAGCCAATCATTTCACCGTCGCTTTCCGCAATGAAAAATATGAATTTTTCGTCGGCGAGTTCGCGTCTGGTTTGTTCCAAACTGAAAGCTGAAGCGATATATTCGCGCATATCTTCGGCTTTATTCAAAGGATTATCGGCAAAAGCGTCATTGAAAATTACAACTGCCAGCGGCGCGAGCGTTTCAGCATCGCCGACGGTTCCGCGCCGGATTTTCAGATTATTCTCGTTCATAACTACCAATCGAAAATTATCAATGATTCATTTTTATATTTCAATTGTAAAAACTAAGAGCAATTGAGAATAAGCTGATTAAAACCGGTCGAACACAATTGGAAATAAAAAACTTGTTCACAATCACAGAAAACTTTTGTATAATCGCCAATGCGCTTCATTGCTTGCAAATTTCTTGCAATCTTTTTAATTCGACCCGGCATCTGTATTTCGATTACCGATGCTTTGCCCCGGCAGTTCTCCGTTAAATAAAACTGATTTTACGAGAACTTGTGCTTTGCTAAAAATCATAAAAACTAAAAATTTTCGGAGGAGATATGTTGTTAAAATCTAACGTTACTCGCGTCATCTGTGTTTTGTGCCTGACTTTCACGTTGAGCGTCGCGGCTTTCGCCGATACGATTCGCCTGAAGGACGGCAGCATTATCAAAGGCAAAATCGTCAGCTTCGGCGGCGGCAAATTTGTTGTCGCAATCGGTCAGCGGCAAATGACTTATTTGGCGAGCGAGGTCGAATCAATTCAGTTTGACTCTGATTCAATGCCCATGACGGTTAAAACTTCGACCGATACGCCGGTCAAAACGAATGGCAGTTCGACCGTTATCACGGTCGGAAATACCAATCGCCCGCCGACAACTTCGCCAAAATCTGACAGCAATCAGACGACGACTCCGCCGGTTAAGCCGATTGAGTTGAGCGTCAAAGTTCTGGCGGACAACACGGCGAACGGCTGGACGAATTCCGGTTGGGTCGTGAAAAAAGGACAGCGCATCAGAATCAGCGGCGCGGGTCGCGTTTCGCTTGGCGGCGGACGCTACACCACGCCGGACGGCATCGCGTCTTTGCCCGACGCTGAGAAATTGAAAAAGGACGAACCGACCGGCGGACTGATTGCCGTTATCGGCGACAATAACAACGAATTTATTTTTATCGGCGACAACAAAGAATTCGTTGCCACGCGCGACGGCGCATTGTTTCTCGGCATAAACGAAGGAAATCTGGACGACAACTCCGGTGTATTTGATGTGAAAATCGAAATCAGCCCGGAAAGCTAGAAACTAAAAGGCAGAGAAGGCAAAAGGCAAAAGGCTAAAGTTCAAAATTACTTCTTAACTTTAGCCTTTTGCCTTTTTACTTTCACCTTGATTTCTGCCAACCAAAAGCCCACAATTTGTATCAAAGACTTAAATCGAAAGTTTAGGAAAAATCTTATGCAATTTGTCACCGCGCGTCCGTTTTCAAAATCGCTTGTCCTGTTGATGACACTGCTTCTGTCAATTAACACTATCACGTTCGCCCAGTCACGCCCGCAGCGAGGCGACCCGCCGAAAACCGGTGGCAAGAAAAATCAGCGTCCGACACCGAAAACCGATGCTGAAATTAAAGCCGAAGAAGAACGCCGCAGACAGGAAGAAGAAGAGCGCAACGCGATTATTGATGAAGAAGTCGTTCAAATCAAAACCAACATCGTTAATGTTGACGCGGTGGTTTACAACAAAAAAACCGGGCAAATCATCACCGGCTTGAAAAAGGAAAACTTTGCCGTCTTTGAAAACGGCGTGAAGCAGGAAATCACTAATTTCGCCACGCCCGACGCGCCGATTACGGTGACAATGGTTATCGAATACAGCAAGTGGACGGAAACTTTCGGACTTTACGGTTCGCGCGGGCAGGAACAGGGAACGATGGAAGTGATTCGTCCGGTCGCTTATTTCACTTCCAGATTCATCAAACCGCCGAACGACTACGCTTCGATAATTGCTTTCGATATGCGCCCGACACCGATTACCGATTTTACAAACGACCCGACGCGGCTTCAGCAAAGCGTGAGCTTGCTGCTGCGGAATAATCCGGCGTTTCGAGAAACTAATTTATTCGACGCGATAAAATTCTCGCTGGTCGGCGGCAGAGGCGACTCGGTTGTTTTAGACGATACAAAAGAGCGGACAACCGAATACGGCGGAATGGTCAGTGTCAAAGCGCAGCGGCGGGCGATTATTCTGGTTGCTTCCGGCATTGATACGTTCAGCAAAATCAATTACGGCGCGGCGCGAAAAATCGTTCAGGATGCGGGAATTCCGATTTATGTTATCGGCACCGCAAATTTATTTCTGAAAATGTATGAACATAGATTGCCCGCCACCGACGGCATTGACGGCTCGCCCGGCAGAATGACGTTTTTGCAAGCCACCAACACGATGAAAACTTTCGCCAGCGAATCGGGCGGCGCATTTTTCCCGGTCACTTTTCCCGGCGAGCTGCCGTCAACTATGCAGACAATCAACAACTTGATGCGCAGCCAATACAGCATCGCTTACGATGCTGCCGAAAACCGCGAAGCGGGCAAAAAATACAAACTTGAAGTCAAAGTTGATATTAACGGCGACGGCGTTTATGAAGAAAAAGGCTACGTCATTCAACATCGCCCGTTTTATATGACCGAGAAGGCAGAAAAGCCGAAATCAGGTAAATAATTGAACTATAAATTGAAGGAAAAGGGCGGCGTTGGCTGCCTTTTTCTTTTGATTGAACTAAACATCACACCGCGAAAATCTTCAATTTAAATTCATCGTTCAACGTCTGAACCTCAACGCGCCTGCCGGAGAAATATTTTGCCGAGCGGATAATCATCGGCAAGCCGCCTTTCGGGACGTTCGTGCCGTATTCGCGTTTGGAAAATATCGCAGAAATTTGCGGGTTGAGTTTTTGCGTGATGCCGTAGCGAATCGCCCGTGACGCAGGCGGCGTGAAACCGTTTGTGCGGCGCGGATTGACGATTTCAATCGCGTTGTCGTAAATCAAGATGCGCGTCGGAATATCACGAATCGCTAAATCGCGGTGAACGATGGCGTTAGCGACAGCTTCACGAATCGAAAACAGATGATAATTGCCGCGCGCCTGAACGATTTCATTTCCCTGCTGCGCCTCGGATTTTTTGCGCGGTTTGTCCTTTGACAAATCGCAGTAACGCTCGACAAAGCGCAAGACCGATTCATAAAGATACAGAAGATTTCCGTTCAATTCGTTTTTTTCAACAAGCTGCGCGTTGCCGTTTTCGCCCGCGTAACGGGCAACGGTGATTTTGAAATGCGGCAGCAGTTCGGTGACGCGCTCGGACTTGCCGAACAATAAAACTCCGGCGACGGTCGGCATAAAGTCTTCTGCGCCGCCGATTGCCAAAAGCAAATCCTTTTTCAAAAACTCGCCGGTCTGGTAAAGATTTTTCCCCAGCATTTCATCGTCGAACTGGTTCGCAAAAGTCCACAGCAATCCGTCGTCAAAATCCGTTTCGTCAGCACTCTGGACGGGAATGTTTTCATACGACAGCGGACGGATTTCGTCTAGCCAGTCGGACAAATCGGCGCGTGAAACTTCCCTTTTTTCCGCGCCGACGCGCAGGAAAAATCTGCCGTCGCGCGTTCGATACGGGCGGCGTTTGCCTTCGACATCGAGAACGACGATTTGCCTGCCGTTGTCGTAGGAAATGCAGTCAATTAAAGGCAGCAGCGGCGGATAAATCTCCTCGCGGCAAATTCTGACGAGTTCCGCTTGAACTTCTTCCGGGTTTCGCACGCCTTCGACGCGCAGATTGTCGGTCACGCCGAAAACCATCATACCGCCGTCGGTATTTGCAAGAGCGACGATGCCTTTAGCGATTTTCTCCGAATTGGAAAGCGTGATTTTGAGTTCGAGATAGGTGTCTTCGCCGCCGCGAATCAAGCGAAGCAGCTCTGTCCGCGTGGTTTGCGGCGCGGGCTGATTTTGAATGTATTCTTGAAAAGAACGCTCCGTAGCGGACTCAAACCGTTGGTTATACCGAAATTTTTTGCGTGGCATTGCGCGTCGGGCGTGTCAATTTTTGTTAAGACGGCACACGCTTTTGAGATTAGCCGCCCGAATGTGTTTCGCGGGAAAACGCATTGCTGGAATTCAGACTGTCAACATCTTTAATTGAAACATTTATAGATTGAAAAGTAAAAGATTCGTTCATCAGCATAGATTTCGGCACACTCGTAAAAATCTTGGCATATTCGTAAAAATCCCGGCATATTCATAAAAATCTTGTGAAACTCGTAAATTTATTGCGAGATTGATAAAAACCTTGCGAGATTCATAAATTTATTGCGAGATTGGTAAAAATCCTGCGAGATTGGTGAAATTTTTGTGACATTCGCAAAATGATTGTGATATTCGCAAATTTTTCGTGATATTCGCAAAATT
>CBDUBY010000158.1:0-8004 GCA_965365505.1 uncultured Pyrinomonadaceae bacterium
AAAATCTCGAATATCCGACGCTCGGACTGACGGGCGAAGCGGGCGAAGTCGCCAACATCGTCAAAAAAATCCAACGCGATTTCGGCGGCGAAATAACGAGCGAGATTCGCCATAAACTGAAAGACGAACTCGGCGACGTGCTGTGGTATATTTCCGCCTGCGCCGACGAACTCGGTTTGACGCTTGAAGAAATCGCCGAATATAACGTCGAAAAACTTTCGGCAAGACACAATCGCCAATCGCCAATCTAAAATGTTAAAGGTTGGATTAACCGGCTCAATAGCTGTCGGCAAAAGTTTCGTTTGCGAGGTTTTTCGAGAACTCGGCGCGGCGGTTCTCGACGCTGACCTGACAGCGCGTGAAGTCGTCGCGGCAGGCACAGATGGCTGGCGGTTGATCGTCGAGCGGTTCGGTAGTAACATCTTGCTTCCAAACAATGAAATAAACCGCGCGAAGCTCGGCGCAATCGTTTTTGCCGATGAGGAGAAACGACAACTTCTGAATTCAATCGTGCATCCATTGGTTATCGAAACCCAGAACGATTGGCTGCGCGAAAGGGAAGCGGAAAACGCTAACGGCATTGCGATTATTGACGCGGCGTTGATGATTGAATCGGGCGGTCACAGCCGGTTTGATAAAATAATTGTCGTCTGGTGCTTATCCGACATACAATTACAAAGGCTGATGAGACGCAATAATTTGACCGAAGCGGAAGCCTTGAAACGCATCAAAGCACAGATGCCGCAGGAAGAAAAAAAGCGTTACGCGGACTACACGGTTGACACTTCGGATGGTTTTGAAGCGGCGCGGCAACGAACAATTGAAGTTTTTGAGCAATTGAAAGTTTTATAAAAAATTATGTATTCACAGATGAACATAGAAAAACACAGAATGAAAATCAAAAGATTATCTGTGTTTTCCTGTGTCCATCTGTTGATTATTGTTTTGGCTTTACTTTTAAGCGCGTGCAGCCAACTCGAAAATCCGAAACCCGAACCGTTTTACGCCCAAACCGCACCGCCGCAGAAAAAAGAATTTCGCTGGAGCAACGGCAAAATGCCAAAAAGTTTTGATCCGGCAACTGCCGCCGCGCCGCCGGAAACCGATGTCGTCCGCGCCGTTTATGAAGGTTTGACCGACACCGATCCGAAAACTCTGGCGGCTGTTCCGGCGATTGCCATTGATTGGAAAGCGTCGGACGATTTTAAAACATGGACTTTTAACTTAAGGAAAAACGCCCGCTGGTCGAACGGCGAGCGCGTGACGGCAAACGATTTTGTCCGCGCGTGGAAACGGCTGGCAAAAATGGACGAGCGCGTCGCGCATCGGGAATTACTGAGCAATATCGTCGGCATCAATGCGCCGCAGACGGAAATTCCCGTGTTGTCGGAAACTGAAGATTTAATTTTTTCCAGACCAACTCTTGATCAAAGCGACCCGCTTTTGATTGACCGATCAAAGTTAAACTCGAATGTTTCCGCGTCGCCGGCTGTGCCGCTTGCTCAAGCAAACACGCGAATCGAGAAAAAGCCTGATGCTGAAAAGTCGGTCGAATCCAAATTCGGCGCGGAAGTCGAGGACAATTTCACTTTAAAAGTTTCGCTCATCAAACCCGACAAAGATTTTCCCGTGCTGGTCGCGCATCCGATTTTTCGCCCGATTTACGGCGACGGGAAAAACTTCGAGTCGAATAAATTAAACGCCGACATCGTGACCAACGGCGCGTTTCGCATCTCAAGCGTCGGGCAGGACGGAATTACGCTTGACCGTGCGGAAAATTATTGGAACAGGGAAGCGGTCGAACTCGAACGAGTCAGATTCGTGCCGACGGAAAATGCCGAGAAAGCACTGGCGGCATATCGTAACGGAGAAGTTGACGCGGTGACGAACGCGGATTTTGAACCGCTGGCTTTGAAACTGCTCACGCCTTATGAAGATTTCCGCCGCACGACTTACAGCGCGATAAATTTTTACGAATTCAAGCGCGGCAAACCACCGTTCGACGACCGACGCGTGCGCGAGGCATTTGCGATTTCCATCGAGCGCGAGCGTCTAACCGAGGACGAAATGGACGGCGCGAGTCTGCCCGCGCTTAGCTTTCTGCCGATTGAAAAAGCCGGTGAAACTAAACTCGTCGAAGACGCACAGCGGGCAAAAAATCTGTTGACCGAAAGCGGATTTCCGAACGGCGCAAATTTCCCGAAAGTAAAACTAGTTATTAATCGTAATAACCTCCAGCAGCGCATCGCGCGAAGCGTAGCGAAAATGTGGAAGCGGAATTTGAACATCGAAACGGAAATCGTCGTCAAAGAAGCCGCCGAGGTTGAATCAGCGCGAACTGATAATAATTACGACTTGATTCGTCGCGGCACGGTGCTGCCGACCAACAACGAAATGGCGAATCTGTTGGCGATTTTTGCCGCTCCGCCGCTGCCGCTTGAAATCGCCGCACCGAATTCTCAATTCACAAATCTGCCGAACGAAAACCTAAACGCCAATTCTCGCGTATCAACTCCCGAACCGCCGAATGTTGAAAATAAAATCGAAATGACGAGCGACGGAAATTTGATTCAGGCGGCGACCGAGGACGAAGCGATTACCAGCGAAGAACAGGCAATCAGCGAATTGCCCGCAATTCCGCTTTATTTTCCGACTTCGTATTCTTTGGTCAAGCCGTATATTCAAAATTTCGACACCAACATCCTCGACGCGCCGTCGCTCAAAGACGTGCGGATTGATAATAATTGGCAACCGAAAACGGCGAAAGGCGAATCTCTCAATTAGTCCGTCGTCATTATTTCTTTGTCCTTTGCGCCGCTTGGGAAATTTCGACTGTTTCCTAACGCGAGCGAGGAACAAAGGACTAATGACGAAAAATGTGTTAAATTTGTCGCGGTCAAGCAATTTGCCGACGCTCTCCCAAACCGACAAAGCAGGGTTTTTGTAACTTAAAATTCAGGAGTCACGAATTATGGCGCGAATCAGTTTAAATCAAACTTTTTTAGGCACTATGCTTCTCGCGGTGTCTTTATTTTTGTCCGGCTGCGCGAGTTCGGCAAGCAGTCGTTACTGGGGCAAAACCGTCGCACCGACCGACAATGTGCTGCGATACGTTTCCGGCAGCGAGCCGGAATCACTCGATCCGGGCTTTGGAACGGGACAGCCGGAAGCGCGCCTCTATATGGCTCTTTATGAAGGCTTGGTCGAATATCATCCGAAAACGATGGAGCCGATTCCGGCGATAGCCGAACGCTGGGAACTCAGTCCCGACGGCACGGAATATCTTTTTCATCTCAGGAAAAACGCGAAATTCACAAATGGCGACCCGATAACCGCTAAAGATTTTGTTTATACTTTCCGCCGCGCGCTTTCGCCGGAACTTGCTTCGCGCAACGCCAATCTCGGTTATTACATTAAATATTCGGAAGCATATAATTCGGGCAATATGTTTGTGAAGGACACAAACGGACAATTTTTGCTGGCGAAAGATTTCGTCAAGGAAACCGAAAAAAAAGCGTCGGATGCGCCGGAAGTCAAGACGGAAATTGCGTCCGCAAATTTCGGCGCGCCGACCGGGTTTCAAAACTTTATAAATTCGCCGGAGCGTCTGATTGTCAAAGGCGATGAAAAGGAACGCGCCAAACAACTCGAAGCCAATCCGAAATTGAAAGCCGCCGTTGAGGGCAAAGAACTGGTTCCCGTGACGGCGGAAGACGTCGGTGTGGAAGCGGTTGACGATTACACTTTGCGGCTGAAACTTTATCAGCCCGCGCCGTATTTTATTCAATTGATTCCGCACCAGCTTTTCCGCGTCGTGCATCAGCCGTCAATCGAAAAGCACGGCAAAAATTGGCAGCGCGTCGGCAATATCGTCACCAGCGGCGCGTTTATGTTGTCGGTTCATCGCCCGTATGACAAGCTCGTCGTCGTGCGTAATCCGAATTATTGGGACGCGGCAAATGTAAAGCTCGACGGCATCGAATTTTATCCGCTCGAAGAAGCGACGACGATGATGAATCTCTACAAAGGCGGCAGCGTTGACGCGATCTATAATCACACCACGCCGCCCGCCTGGTTAGACGAAATCAAACGATTCAAAAGCGAATATCAAGACCACCCGGAAGTGGCAAACGAATATTACAGTTTGAGCGTCAAGAAACCGCCGATGGATAATTTAAAGGTTCGGCAGGCGTTGAGTTTGGCGATTGACCGCCGCGCGCTCGCGCAGTTTCGCCAAACGCCGAAGCCGCTCTCCTATTTCACGCCGGTCGGCATTTTCCCGAAATATGATGAAGCCCGCCGAAAAATTTTCACCGAGAAATTAAAGCCGGAAAACATCACGGCGGACGAGTGGTTCGAGCAGCGGCTTTTCAATCCTGAAAAAGCCAGACAATTAATGACCGAAGCCGGTTTTCCGGTCGTCAAATCAGGGAACGGCTGGAGCTGTCCGACGTTTCCGGTTGATAAAGTTTCCCTGAGCTACAACACGGCGGAATCGAACAAAGCCATCGCCGAATTCAATCAAGCACAGTGGAAGCAAAATCTGGGCATCACGATTTCGCTCAAAAATCAGGAATGGAAGACCTTTCTGCCCGAACGCTCCGGTGTCAAGTATGAAGGCATCGCCCGTAACGCCTGGGTCGGCGATTATATGGATCCGTTCACGTTTCTGAATTTGTTCTATTCGCCGGTGAACGACGGCGCGACCGGATTTTGGGACCCGAAATATGACGCGCAGCTTGACGCCGCGAACAAAGAACTCGACGAGCAAAAGCGGCTGGAAATGCTGGCGACCGCCGAGTTTCAGGTTTTGCAGGAACAACTCGTCATACCGCTCGTGACGCAGGCGACAAATTGGATTAAAAAACCTTACGTTAAAGGTTTATATCCGAATCCGGGAACGCTCCACGCCTGGAAATTCGTCTATCTTGAAACCGACCCGAACAAATGGGACACGAACGCCGACAATCTGATAAAAGAATCCGATCCGCAGGTTGACGAACAAATAAAGCGTTTGATGGCAACGATGAAACAGTAAATCTATATCGTGATTTTGATGGCTGAAAAGTTTTTCAGCCAGGAAAACGGCAGTCCCAAAAGAAGAATAAACGATAATCGAAAGTAAAATATGCTGAGTTATATTATTCGCCGATTGATAATAATTATCCCGATGGCACTGCTGGTGGTGACGGTGACTTGGGTTTTAATTCGTCTCGCGCCGGGCAGTTTTTATTCGTCCGAAAAAAAATTGCCGCCCGCCGTCGAAGCCAATATCAAAAAGAAATACGGACTCGATAAACCGATTTTGACGCAATACGGGATTTTGATGAGCAACATCATTCGCGGCGATTTCGGCGATTCGCTGAAATACGAAGGTCAATCGGTTAACGAGATTATCTGGCGGCATTTTCCCTATTCGCTGACCGTCGGCATTATCGCTTATATTCTGGCATTGATTCTCGGACTCTCGGCTGGAATCGTCGCCGCTTTAAAGCAAAATTCGGCGTTTGATTACAGCTCGATGTCGCTGGCGATGCTCGGACTATCGGTGCCGAACTTTGTCATCGGTCCGATTTTAGTTTTGATATTTTCGCTCTGGCTGTATATTCTTCCGCCGGCGCGTTGGGGCGGCGTTGCAAATCTTATCTTGCCGGTCGTAACTTTGGCGGCAATCTATGCGGCTTATATCGCCCGATTGACCCGCGCCGGAATGCTCGAAGTAATGCGCTCGGATTACATCCGCACGGCGCGGGCGAAAGGTTTGAGCGAGTGGAAAGTTTTGCTGAAACACGCGGTGCGCGGCGGTTTAATTCCGGTCGTTTCTTTTACAGGTCCCGCGCTCGCCGCGCTGCTTGCCGGAACGGTCGTCGTCGAAAGAGTTTTCGCCATTCCAGGCTTGGGCAAGATTTTTATCGAATCAATTTTCAGCCGCGACGAGCCGTTAACGCTCGGCATCGTCGCTTTTCTTTCGATTCTGATTATGGTCTTCAACTTGATTGTTGATGTTTCTTATGGGTTTTTAGATCCGCGCATTCGTTACGAATAATTAAAGAGGTATTTGAATGAAAATTGGAAACGGGCAAGCCGATTTAACCAGCGACATTTCTAATCCGAGGAATTGGGTCGGCACAGCATATTTAGTTTTTTTAATTCTTTTGGGTGTCGCTCTGTTTGTGAGCTACAAGTGGACGAATCTAATTTCGGAAGCCGGTTTTATTGGCTTTTTGATTTTTTATTTCGTGACAACCGCTCTTGTTATCTGGGTTGTCAGCACAACCAAAACAAATTCTCTGTGGACGGATGCCTGGAAAAGACTTTTTAAAAATAAATTAGCTGTATTGGGTTTGGTGATTCTCTGGCTGATGGTGCTTTTTGTCGCAAGCGGACCGTCTATTATTTACTGGACAACAGGTTTTACGGCGGACGGCATACCGGCGGACGGCGATTTAATCAAATCTTTTCCGCCTTCGCTTCAACATCTGATGGGAACGGACGATCAGGGACGCGACATTCTCGCCCGCGTTTTGCAGGGCGGCAGGATTTCCTTAACGGTCGGAATTATCTCGACGGTTGTATCTTTGATGGTCGGCGTTTCTTACGGCGCGACCGCCGGATATTTGGGCGGCAAAATTGACAATTTTATGATGCGCGTCGTGGATATTATTTACGCGATTCCGTATATCCTGCTCGTCATCGTTATGCTGTCGGCGTTCGGCGGACAGAACGCGGCGATTCTAGTCGGCGCGATTCCGGTCATCGTCACGACTTTGGTAACGCTTCTATTTCTCACCTTCGTTTCAATTGCCGCGTTTCGCTCAATATTTCAAAGTCGAGCAAGCTACGCCCACGGTTCCCGTCTGTTGGCAAAAATAGTTTTCATCCTCGCTGCGGTTTTCATATTGGCGGTCGGCGTGTGGATTAACAGCTTATTCTACAGTTGGTTTTTGGCTGGCGTCGGTCAATGGTTATCGGAGGCATATTCAAAAAACATCAATCAAGGCTTGAGCCAGATTCTTCTGCTTTTCTTTGCGCTCGGCTTGGTTTCGTGGCTGACGATGGCGCGGGTCGTGCGCGGGCAGATTCTTTCATTAAAAAATCAGGAATTCGTGTTGGCGGCGCGGGCGACCGGCGTTTCCACGCCCGCGATTATTTTCCGACATCTCGTTCCCAATGCTTTAGGTCCCGTAATTGTTTACGCGACGCTGACGATTCCGAGCGTGATGCTGTCCGAAGCGTTTCTGTCGTTTCTGGGTATCGGCGTGCAAGCCCCGTTCGCGTCTTGGGGAAGTCTGGCGTCAGACGGCATTAAAAACATTTCCGTCTTTCCGTGGCAACTTATTTTTCCAGGGGTGACGATGGCTTTGACTTTGTTTTCGCTGAACTTTTTGGGCGACGGTCTGCGCGACGCGCTCGACCCGCAGACGAGGAAATTTTAACAGGAACGCCAGCATCTTGCTGGCTACAATTTGCCGGCAAGATGCTGGCGTTCCATAAAAATGATTGAAACAAACGGACATATCTTAACGGTCAACGATTTGAAAACTTACTTTCAAACCGAAGACGGCGTGGTCAAAGCGGTTGACGGCATTACTTTCAATCTGGCGAAAGGCGAAACTTTGGGCATCGTCGGCGAATCGGGCAGCGGCAAATCGGTAACGAATCTTTCGATTATGCGCCTTATTCCCGAACCGCCGGGAAAAATCGTGAGCGGCACGATTCGTTTCGACGGCATTGACGTTCGAGCACTTCCGATTGACGACGTGCGGAAGATTCGCGGCAAACGCATTGCGATGATTTTTCAAGACCCAATGACTTCCTTGAATCCGTTTTTGAAAATCTCGACGCAGTTGATGGAAGTCACCGAACTGCATCTCGGACACAACAAACAGCAAGCTCGCCAGCACGCGATAAAAATGTTGGATATGGTCGGCATTCCCGACGCAGCTAACCGAATTGACGGTTATCCGCACGAATTTTCCGGCGGAATGCGCCAGCGCGTAATGA
>CBDUBY010000159.1:0-7949 GCA_965365505.1 uncultured Pyrinomonadaceae bacterium
AAAGCGTCTGCGAACACGCGCCGCCCGACCATTTATCGCTGCCCGCGCCGAGCAGATGCGCTTTGGTTTCGTCGCTCAAAAAAGGCTCGATTTCCGTGAACGAAGCGACTAACAACTTGGCGTAACGTGCCAATTCAAACGGGTCGAGCCGCTCGTCATCGCGCCGCAAACCGGCAAACTCGCGCAAACCGATAGCGCGTATTTCGTAATCTCTGCCCTTGCGGGTCGGCGGCAAAATCGAAGTATCCACGCTCGCCATTATAAATTGGAAAAGTGGAAAAGTGAAAAGGTAAAAAATTTCTCTCTCGTTTATCGGAAATTTTCGATTATAAAATCCGATTTGTTAGAAGCTATCTCAGAAATTAAAAGCGCGTTCTGAGTTCACGCTTCAGCGTGTTTTCCCGCCGCGCTTCGCGGGCAGAGCAAACTAAAGTCTGTACTCAAAACTCCAAATTGATTTTGCACGACTGCTTGAAAATCGCTGCCGTTTCCTAATTGAACAGCGTTCCCGCATATGCCGAGGAGTCTTCTCAACGAGTTGTTATACGGCAAAACTGCGGCATAAATCCGAAATAGGCGTAAAATGCCGCATTGTTTGTCAGAACGCTTGAAACTATTTTTGAAATAGATTCTACAAACACTTTATTTTTTCACCTTTCCACTTTTTCATCTTTTCACTTTCCGGGCGTATAATAAATCGCGTGAACTTACCGAATTACCTGACATTAGCCCGTATCGTTCTCGTCCCGCTGCTGGTCGTTATTTTGCTGACTCCGCTTGCCGAACAATGGTTCGGCATCAGCAGTTACGCGCTCGCCATCGGGATTTTTCTCGCCGCCTCTTTGACTGACATTTTAGACGGTCATCTTGCCCGCCGCCGCAATCAGGTTTCCAATCTCGGAAAATTGCTCGACCCGATTGCCGATAAATTGTTAGTTTCTGCCGCTTTAATCGTTTTAGTTGAAAAACATCTTGCGCCCGCCTGGGTCGTCGTTATCATTTTGGGCAGAGAATTTATCATTACCGGTTTACGCTCGATTGCCGTCACCGAAGGCATCGTGATTCAGGCGCAAAGGTCGGGAAAAATTAAAATGTGGGCGCAATGCGTGGCGATTGTCGCGCTGCTCGTTGCCGGTGCGACGGGCAACGTGCCGGTTTCCAATTTCGGTTTGATGTTCCCGACATTCCGTTTTTGGGAAGTCGCCGAAGTGCAGACGGCTTTTAATCATCTGCTTACTTTTTCGCTAAACACCGACGATTGGCGCGTGTTCGGTTATTTAGTCGGACGCGGCGGATTGTGGATTGCAGTTGTGACGGCTTGCTGGTCAATGTTCGACTATTTCAAATATTTCCTGGTCGAAAATAAAAAACGGCAAACTCTTAAGGAAGCGGTTTTTGTCAAACAGGAAACTGTTCCGCCAAGCAAATAAAAAGCGGAAAGCAACTTCCCGCTTTTATAACTGCCTCAATTAAAATCCTTTTTATCGTGTCGCTATTTTCGGCGGTCGCTCGCTGTAATCAAACGAATCGGAATTTAACATCGCGTCGTTTTGGTCGGCTAACTTTCCATTCTTATTCGCCGCCCGGATAACACCTTCGCCGGTTGAAAAATAGAAAGAGCGTGTTCCGGTCGAAGAACTCAGCGGCGCGGCGTGAAGCTCGCAACCACCGTTAACAGTCGGCGCATTAACAACCATAAAACGGTAGCCGTTTTTCTCTCCTTTCGCTAAATCGGCGTTAATCAAATTCTGTGAAACTAATGCCGGTAAGTCGCCGCATCTGTCGGTTGCCTTAACCGCCATAAATGTTTGTTCCGCACCGGCGAGCGTGCGAAGCGTCGAAATCGCCGAACCTTCGTTTGCCGAACGACGCGCCGCCATCAAGTTCGGAATCGCAATCGCCGCGATAATCGGCACGAACAAAACCATCAACGCGCTCGTCGCAATTCCGGCAATCGCAAAACCTTTGCCGCCGTAAATGTGCGGCTTTTTGTTCGCCTTAATCAAAGCGACAATGCCCAAAATCAAACCAATCGGCGAAAGCAAAATTCCGATCAGAAAAATCGAAGTAACGAAGCCCAAAATCCCCAAAATCATCGAAGCGATTGCCAAACCCGTCTTCAAATCCGCCGATTGATTGTAACCGTGATTCGGTTGTTGATAATTTTGGTAATTTTTCTGTTCGTAATTTTGATTCGGCGACCAACCGCCCCGCCGGTCGTAATTCTGCGAAGACGAACTTTGATTTTCAGGATACTGATTCCAGCCCGGAACCGGTTGCTCCTCGAAATGCTGCGCCGGTTGATTTTCCGGCTCACCGTTTTGAAATAAAAATCCGCAACGCTGACATCCGGCAGCCGTCGCCCAATTTGTCAATCTACATTCGGGACACTTGATGCTTTTCATATAATTTTCGATTTGAAACAGAAACGGCTGACAAATTTAACTGCCAGCCGCTTTCTTAACTTGTTTGTTTTACTGCAACTCAACTCTGTCGCCCGTGTGAATTTCCTGCGCCGTTCGTGTAATCACTGCCGTCGCCGTTTTTTCCTTGACGTTCAAAATCACGAGTTCACCGACCACTTTTCGCAAACCCGTTGGGCGATTCTCTTTCGCGTCCTCGGTTTTAACGATGCGACCGTTGGCGCGACTGCCGGATTTGCGCGGAGCCTGGTTAGAAAATTTCCCGCCGCGATACGTTTCGCTCTGAAAACTTTCTTCGCGCGCGCTAACCGCTTCGTCTTCGTCATTGATGAATAAATTTCCCTTGCCGAGCGGACGGAAAATCGTTAGATAATCGCCGACTTTTACGCTGTCTTCCGTTCCCAAATCAATATAAACAATCTGCTCGCGTCCAAGCAGTTCCTGATTGTCACGCGCCATAAAAATTCTGCCCGAAGTTTTGCCTGACGAATCAGCGAAAATATCCAGCCGCGGACGTTTTTCAAAAAGCGGACTCGTGCGAACCGGCGTTGGCTGAAGCAAATCGCCGAGCAGCAAATTGTCGCAAGATGATACAACCCGCGCCACTGAAACTTCCGCTTTGACGTTGATAACTTCAACCGCGCCGACTTCCTGCACGTAAAAACCCAAATTATTTTTCTTTGTCCAGCGCGTTTCGACTCGCCCGCGCGGACGAATCACCGAAAACATATCGCCGACCTTTACGCCGCGATTTGTTCCCATACTGATATAAACCGCGTCGCCCTGCGAATAGATGTTCTGTTCCGCTTCGCCGTCAGCGCCGACGATTTCATTCGCCGTGTTCACATCGGCGGTTTCGACATAACCCGCGCAATACAAATTATTACGACCGGCGACCGGCATTTTTCGGTCGTCCTGCGTCACAATCAATGTCGGTGTCGGCGTGGTTCTGGGTCTTGGCGAGGTTTGCGGAGTTTGCGCCGCCGCCGCCGTCGTTAAAATCACTAATACAAAAAAAAGCGTTCCGAAACTCGTTTGATAAAACTTCTGAAAATTCACGTTATTCTCCTTATTTGCTGGCTGGTTTTTGATTATTTCTTTGATAAAAAAGAAAGAGGCTTGGTTGAAAAACTAATATGTCGCCCGTTCAGGCAATTTCTATCGTAACCTTTCGGTTAAACAATCGTCAACATATATTTTTACGTTGAACGTAAATTATTTCACCTTAAAACTTGCAGAAACGAATTTGATTTTGTAGTATTTTCGCTTGTGGTCATTTCAAGTTTTTTGTAAATGCCGGTGTAGCTCAGTTGGTAGAGCGTTTGATTTGTAATCAAAATGTCTGCGGTTCGATTCCGTACATCGGCACCATTTTCTTTAGGTATATTTCAAAATGATATGTCTAAATTGCTCAAAGCCCACTAAGAGAAAATCCTACAGATACTGTTCAAATAAATGTCAGTCTGATTACCAATTTAAAGAATTTATTGCCAATTGGAAGAATGGATTATTGAACGGTAATAAAGGAAAGGCTTTTCCTCAATTATCTAATCACATAAAACGATTTCTTCTGGAGAAATTTGGCGAGCAATGCTGTCTTTGCAGTTGGAAAGAACGCCATACAATAACTCACAAAATACCATTAGAAGTTAATCATATTGATGGAAATTCCAGTAATAACAATGAATCTAACTTACAGTTACTTTGTCCTAACTGTCATTCATTGACAGTGAATTTCCGCAATTTGAATAAAGGCAATGGTCGCACTTTTCGTAGAAAGCCCAACCTCTAGTCAAACTCTTTTCAAAGTTCGACAAAAGCGACGAGTTTTTAATGATCGGTTTAGATTGATATTTTTCAAATGTAAAAACTATCAATCTAAACACTTCTTTTCTTGATTCTAAAATTCTCCGCTTCAATTTAGTAATCGGTATTAGAAATAAAAGAGCATCGTCAATATATTGACGATGCTCTTTTATTTTGCTTTGACTTTTTGCCACTTAAATTAGGTTTTTAATACTAAATACGGTTTTCAGGCTTAATAATTGCATATTATTCTTCGGTCGAAAAACTCAATCAAATTGATTGAAAAAAAGGAGAAAAATCAATATGTCTTTAATAACTTGTCCTGAATGCGCTCACGAAGTTTCATCTACAGCCGTCGCTTGTCCTAACTGCGGACATCCGTTTGCCAGACCGACAGTTCCGCCGCGCGTCGTTGTTCAGGAATTTGTCGAGGAAGACAGTGGTTTTCCGAAATGGGCATTTATTCCGCTCGGGCTGCTTGGCGTAGTTCTTTTATTCGTTTTGTTTGCCTTTTTGCGACAGGGCGATGATGAAGCACAGAGAAACATCAACGTCCAGATTGCCGGCAAATCGAACGGCAATACAGTCCGCGAAACAACCGTTCGCCCGGATTCGCAGCCAAACCAGGTCGTCGTGCCGTCGTCCGCGCAGCCGAATGAGGTTGTAGTGCCGCCGTCAACGACGACAACGACAACGACAACTTTACCGCCCGCCACAACCACAACTGTTCCGTCAACCGAAACCGTTTTGCCGCCGGATAAAGGCTCGGTCAGTTTGGAAGCGAAGGTTTTAAGCCGCAGCAGCACAACGCCGCAGGCGGTACGCGGAACCAGATTTTATCTTTTAAAGAAAGATGCGGAAAAAATTCTTGAAGAGGCAGACATAGAAAACGACACCGGACAAAGTTTGTTGACGGCTCTTGGAATTTCGATGGTTGATTCAGCGCGTTTCGGCGACATCAGAAGTAAAGCGATGAGTGCTATCGGCAAAAGTGCCGCTTACAATTTTACAACCGACTCTAGCGGAAAAGCGTCGCTCAAAGATGTAAAACCCGATGATTATTATTTGTTTGCAGTAACGAAAAGCGGCAACGGCTACGTGATCTGGAATCAATCGGTCACGATTCAAGCCGGTCAAAATTCTCTCGTTCTGAGTCCGGCAAGCCCGACTGAAGTGACGATGGAATAAGTTCAGTTTCAAGTCGAATGCAAAAGCGCAGATGTTTTGTCTGCGCTTTTCATTTACACTATGAAAAATTGTGAAGTTTATGAACTTGAGCGAAATTTTTATCAATCGTTACCAACATTTGCGAAGCGGCTGGCGTTTTCTGATATTTCTGCTCGCCTTTCTATTTTTGGGCGGACTGGTCGGCTCGATTATCAAAATCGCTCTTTCACAAATCGGAATAGAGTATAGCTTCGGCGGTTTTTTGTTTATTACGGTCAACAGTTTCGCCTCGCTAATCGTCGCGCTTCTGCTCGGCTGGCTGTGCGGAAAATATCTGGAAGATTTACCGTTTCGCGCACTCGGCGCGTGGTTCACGAAGAACTGGCTGAAGGATTTATTAATCGGATTTTTTCTCGGCGCATTGACACTGATACTTGCCGTTTCGATTGCGGTTGGTTTCAGCGGTCTGCGATTTAATTTTAATCAAGCGCAGGACAGCGCAATGATTTCACAGACGCTGCTTGTTTCGCTCGCCGTTTTTATCGTCGCGGCGGCATTTGAAGAAGCGTTTTTTCGCGGCTATCTGCTTCAGACATTTGCTCGCGCTCGACTAGCTTCGGTGGCGATTCTCTTGACTTCGGTTTTCTTTGCCGCCGGACATCTGACAAATGATAACGCCAATTATCTTTCAACAGTGAACACGGCTCTGGCTGGCGTGTGGTTCAGCGTTGCTTATCTGAAAACCAGAACTTTGTGGTTTCCATTCGGCTTGCATTTGATGTGGAATTGGTTCCAAGGCGCGATTTTCGGCATCGAAGTCAGCGGCATTACAGGGCTAACGACCGCGCCGCTTTTGCGGGAAATTGATTCCGGTCCAATCTGGCTAACCGGCGAAAGTTACGGTATCGAAGGCGGAATCGCCTGCACGTTTGCTCTGATAATTTCGACCGCGTTGATTTGGTTTTTGCCGATTCTCAAGCCGACCGAGGAAATGCTGGCGTTAACGGATACAGAAGCTCCAAAGGACGAAGCTGTTAGAATCTGATTCTGTCATCACCGAAAGCGAAATCAAATTCATCCAAAAGCTGTTTGACGTGCCGACGATTTTCTCCCAAATCGCTGCTTCCGATGCGCGACGCGGAACGGATATTAACAGTCGCTTTTCTATGCGGCGAATTAACATTTTCAGCAGGCGCGAATTGAATTTTAACTTCCAAATCATCAGTAAAAATCAAAACCGGAACTTCCGCGCGAATAATTGTCGAATCATTTTCCGTTACGGTTTGCACCACTCGCCAGCTTCGACCGTAAGTTTTTTGCTGTGACAAAATCTCCTCAATCGTTTGTATCGCGTATAGTTTTTTTATCGGTTCGTTCGGGCGAGATATTGTCATATTTGGCATTTCATAATGGCGTGTCTGTAAATAATCCGCCGCGTTCTCGCTAGTTTCAAACGAATTATTCGGGTTCAGAACGGCAAGAGTGATGGTTACTCCGGCTATCATTGTTCCAACCGCGATGCCAATCATTTTATAAGTTTTCATCGTTTAAATCGCCTGAATCTTAAATGAAATATCCACGGCTCTCGCCGAATGCGTAAGCCGCCCGACGCTGATTAAATCAACTCCGGCTTCGGCAAAAAAGCGCACCCGCTCTAAATCCATTCCGCCCGAGGCTTCGAGCAAAACATTCGGGTTCAGCCCGCGCGCCATTTCGACCAGCTTTTGCGCTTCGTCGGGCGTTTGATTATCGAGCAGAACAATATCCGCCCCCGCGTCAATTGCTTCACGAAGCTGCGCCCAGTTCGATATTTCGACTTCGACTTTGTGCAGATGTCCGACGCGCTGCTTCGCCGCTCGAATCGCTTCGGTGATGCCGCCCGCGAGCGTGATATGATTGTCTTTTATCAGAACGCCGTCGTCCAAACCGTAGCGATGATTTTTTCCGCCGCCGACCGTGACGGCGTATTTTTCGAGCATTCGCAAACCCGGCGTGGTTTTGCGGGTGTCAACAATCGTCGCATTCGTTCCCTCAACGGCTTTGACATAAGCCCGCGTTAAAGTCGCTACGCCCGACATTCGCTGCATCAAATTCAGCGCGACCCGCTCGCCCGTCAAAAGCACGTCAGCATAACCTTTTATCGAGGCAAAAACAGTTCCCGACTTAACCTCGTCGCCTTCGCTAAAATTCGTTTCGAGTTCCGGCGTTTCCGGGTCAAGATGGACGAACACGGCTTCGGCAACCTCCAAACCGCAAATCACCAAGTCTTCTTTGGCTAAAAATCTGCCAATGCCGCGCACGTCTTCTGAAACGGTTGATTGCGTCGTAATGTCGCCGCGCCCGATGTCCTCACGCAAAAATTCGCCGATGTCACCGAGAATATCGCTGTTCTCTAAAAAGTTCATAACTCGTTCGATTCAAAATTTAATCTAAGTTTTGAATTATCAACTAACCTTCCGCCAAACGCAAAATGTTAGTTGATTTAAGGAAATATCTGCCGTAAATTTATCAAATCAAATAAAAAAGCAGTCGTTTTTCGACTGCTTTTTTATA
>CBDUBY010000160.1:0-7943 GCA_965365505.1 uncultured Pyrinomonadaceae bacterium
CCAGACGCGCCTGATAAAGCATTTGTCTGCCATCGGGCGCGAGGCGCGGAAAAGTCAGATCGGCTTCCGCGTCGCTCAAAACAACGCGCGGCGGGTCAGGCTCGACTCGCCCGCGCCAGATTCGGTGTTTGCCGTTTCGCGGCGTTAGGAAAAGAATTTCGGTTCCGTCCGCCGACCAGCATTTCGAACGGATTCCCGTGCCGCTCTCGGAGTTTGTGATTCTCACGGGCGGCGTGTCGGCGTTCAAGTTTTGCAGATAAACTTCCGTCAGCTCGTTTTCCCTATTTGATTGAAAAGCGATTGCCGTCCCGTCGGGCGAGAAAACCGGAAATTGGTCAAACGCCGGATGATTCGTGATGCGGCGCGGGTTTGAGCCGTCCGCGTTCATCACATAAATTTCCGCATTTCCGTCGCGCCACGAAACAAAAGCGATTTGCTTGCCGTCGTAGGAAAACGACGGGTCGGCGTTGCCGAATTCGCTTTTTGTCAGAAGGGCGTTTTCGCCCGTGGCGAGCGTGTAAAGATAAATCTGGTGATTGCCTTTTTCATCTTTTACCGATTGATAAACAAACTGCGAGCCGTCGGGCGACCAATCCATATTGCCCACGACGAAAGGCAAAGCGATTTCATTCGCGCCGTTTGCGTCGGCTAGATAAACATTTTTGTCGTCGCCTTCTTTCCGAAAGACGACTTTGCCGCCGTCGGGCGACCATCTGCCCAAAAGCAAATTTTTGATTTCGGTGTTGGCGCGTCGCTGATTCGTCCCGTCCGCGTTCATCACCCACGATTCCCATCGCGTGTTCGAGATGATTCTAAAAAAATAAATTTGATTTTCGCCCACCCAATATGCTCCCGAATCGTCGTGCGAGCCGTCGGTCAAAAAAACGATTCCGCCGTCATCCGGTTTGACTACTCTGTTCTCTGATTGCCAGAACCAAACAAGAAACGTCGCACTCGCCATAGCCAACGCGAAAACCGCAACGGCGGCGACGAGCGGAAACTTTTTGCGCTTCGGCGGCGGCGGAGCGAGCGGCGGCGCGTCTTCGATTTCATTTTCGACGCGCACGGTCAGGCGCTTGACCGTGCGTTTTTCGAGAATTGTTTCTCCGACAGGCTGAAAAATTTGTCTGACATCCGCCGAAAAACGATAGCCGTGTTTGGGCAAAGTCTCGATGAGCTTTTCGCCGTTCGCGTTAAGGATTTTCCGCAACCGCGAAATCTGTTTCGCCAGATTTGTTTCCTCGACGAAGGCGTCCTGCCAGATCGCCTCCATCATTTCTTCTTTGGACAAAGCACGACCGTTGTTTTCAACGAGCAGCAGAAGCGTCTCAAATTCCTTCGCCGGAAGATGAATCGGCACGCCGTCGGCGAACAAAGTTTTCTCCCGCGGGTCAAGCGCGAACTTCCCGAACTCATAGACAAATCTTTTGTTCTCAGCTGTTTCCATCGAAGTCAAGAAAAAGTCAAGAAAAAGCCAAAAAAACCGCAAGACTTTTTTCGGCGGTTTCAATAATGATGATGCCGTCAGAAATTATCCGGCTCAAAAAATCGAATCAATCAGCTTGATTTTAACGCCGATAAATCTATGAGGCAAGTTTTTGATTGCTACTTTGACTGGAGCGCCGGGTGTCCCGCTTGCCAGCGGCTAGCGAAGCGAGACGCGAATTGCGTCAATCAGAGAACCCGCTCAATTGCAAAAGCATTTTTCGCGCTTCGCACTCATTGCAACCGAGACGGTTGCGCTCCAGTCGTTTTCGGAAATGAAACAAAAATAGGAGTTAAAAAAATGGAAGGATTAACGAATCAAAAAAACATCATTGCAATATTTGCGGTGTCGGCGGCTTTGCTGCTATCAGCATCGCTCGCGCACGCGCAACGGTACTCGGCTTTCTCGGCGGCGCAGAACGTCGGAGCGAATTTCAACACGACGGCATCGGAAGTTTGTCCGTTTATCGCGCCGGACAATTTGAGTCTCTACTTCGCTTCCGACCGAGCCGGAGGAACGGGCGGTTTTGATTTATATGTTTCAACCCGCCCGAACGTCAACGCGCCGTGGGGCGCGCCCATCAATCTCGGCGCAAACGTCAATTCGACGGGCGGCGAGCTTTGCCCGACGGTCGTTCCCGGCGGGCTGGCGATGTATTTCATCAGCGACAAGCCGGGCGGCTGCGGCGGAAACGACATCTACGTTTCGCAACGCCCGAACGTGAACAGCGCGTGGGGAGCGGCGGTTAATCTCGGCTGTCAGCTTAACAGTCCGCAGGGCGAGATGTCGCCTTCGCTATTCACGGACGCGGGCGGCGCGACTGTTCTCTATTTCAGCAGCAACCGACCGGGCGGACCCGGAATGACGGATATTTACCTCAGCACGCTTCTGATGAACGGACAATTCGGCACTCCTTCTTTGGTCGAAGGCGTGAACACTGCGTTCAACGACCAACGCCCGAACATCCGCGTCCGTGACGGATTGGAATTGTTTTTTGAATCGGACAGAACCGGCACGCTCGGCTCGTCCGATTTATACGTGACGACTCGCGCCGGCGCTTCAAGCCCGTGGCGGATGCCGACCAATCTCGGCTTGGTCAACAGCTCGTCAGCCGAAAGTCGTCCGTCGCTCTCGTTTGACGGGCGCGAGCTTTTCTTTCATTCAAACCGTCCGGGCGGCGCGGGCGCGAACGATATTTACCTCGCCCGACGCAATTTCTCCACGCAATATGACATTGACGGCGACGGGCGCAGCGACATCCGGGCGTATCGGCAAAGCGCGGGCGCATTTTACATCTTGAACAGCAGCAACAACAGTTTTTCAACTTATTTGTTCGGCGGCACGGGGCAGGGAACATTTATTCCCGGCGTGAACGATGATTTCGACGGCGACGGCAAAAGCGATTTGGTCGTCAATATCGTTCCGGCAGGAGGCGCGCGAACAACCCGTATTTTACAGAGCAGCACGAATACGATTCGTGAAGTTCAATGGGGCTTTTCAAGCGACCAACCTGTGTTAGCCGACTACGACGGCGACGGCAAAACCGACGTTGCGGTTTATCGCGCTTCGGAGGGAATTTGGTATATCCTTCTCAGCACAACCAATCAAATGCGCGCCGAATATTGGGGATTAGCTCCAAATGACATCGCAGTTGTCGGCGATTTCGACGGCGACGGCATTAGCGATTTGACCGTCGTTCGCCCCAGCAACAGCGGCGGCGCGGCGACTTGGTTCACTCGCCGCAGCAGCGACGGCGCGATGGTTGTGGATTATTGGGGCGGCGGAGTCTCGGGCGCGTCAGACAATCTTTTCTTCGGGATTGCTCCCGACGTTGACGGCGACGGAATCCGCGACCGAATGGTTCTGCGCGATCCGAACGGATCGGCAACCGGCGATCAATTGACTTATTTCATTCAGCGCAGTTCCGACCGCTCGATGCTTGCCTTGCCGTGGGGATTGGATACAGACGGACGCGCCTTCGGCGATTACGACGGCGACGGCAAGACCGATTTCGCCGCGCGGCGCGTCATTGACGGACAAATGATTTGGTTTATTTTGCTGAGTTCCAACAATTACAACACAACTCAGCAACGAACCATTTATTGGGGGATAGCGGGTGATTTCTAAGCGGCTGAAGAACCCGAAGATTTGAGGTCGGCATTAATAAAGCATCTCAGAATGACGGTTAAAGCCGTCTATCGAGGCGGGGTTTGGTTTCTGCTTAGAAGCAGAAACCAAACCAACCATTTTTGAAATGAAACAAAAAACTGAAATCACATTAGAAATTGAAGAAACAATTATCCTGCGGCGAGACGAAAGCCGATTAGAAGCGTTTTGCCCGCAGTGTCAGGCATCAGTCGAAATGATTACGCCGCAACTAGCCGCCGCGCTTGCCGGTCTAAGCGAGCGCGAAATGTTTTGCCTTATTGAAAACAGGCGGCTTCATTTTGTCGAAGCAAAAAGAATTTTTGTTTGTCGAGATTCTCTGCAAAACAGGTCAGAGCAATCTGCGTTGGCGGACGACACAGGCGATTGAAGATTTGAAATTTCGGTTTGCCCATTTGCAACACGACGGCTGAATCATAAAAACGTAAAGTAGAGGAGCAGTTAATTTCCTTCAGGCTGCTCCAAATTATAGAGCATTCCGCCAGCCCGAGAGTTCGTGCCTTTCACATCGCTGCGGAGCAACACGCGCAACCTCATCGCGGCTAACATCTAAATTAGGCGCGTAACAACTCAATACAAAAATGAGCAAGATGAGAATAAAGGTTATTCGTATCATCAAGAAGTCGTCGAACTTAAATTATCCTCTAATGCAAAGATTTGCAACACGCTCTTCGCTAGCTGGCGGACAGGATGTCCGCGCTCCGGCGAAAAAAAATTCATCGTGAAACATTTTTGCGACGCGCCCGTAAAAAAATGCATCAAAACTTTCAAATTCTTAAATCAGGAGTAGATAAATGTCTAAATTTAGCTTGCGATTCACAATCGCTTTGACCGTTATTCTGTCGGTTTGCTCATTAGTAATGGCGCAAACACCGGCTTTTGACATCACCAGAATAGACAATTCGGCTGATGCCTGTACCGATTTTTTCCAATACGCCAACGGCAATTGGGTAAAAAACACGCAAATTCCTGCCGCTTATTCGCGCTGGGGAACTTTTAATATTCTGTCGGATAACAACAATAACGCTCTGAAGGCGATTTTGGATGCCGATATGAAGGCGAAAGCCTCCGCCGGCAGCGATCAGCAGTTAATCGGTGATTTTTACGCTTCGTGTATGGACGAAGCGGCGATTGAAAAAGCGGGCGCAACGCCACTTGATTCTTATTTCAAAGATATAGACAAAATTAAGGATACAAAAGATTTACAGCGTCAGATTGCGATGATGCACAATGCCGGAATGCCGGTTTTATTCGGCTTCGGCGCGGGCGCGGATGCGAAAAACAGTTCGATAAATATCGCTAATTCGAGTCAAGGCGGATTGAGTTTGCCGAACCGCGATTTTTATACGAAAGACGACGCGAAATCGGCGGAAACCCGCGCGAAATTTGTCGAATATATGACGAATATGTTCAAACTGCTCGGCGACGATGCCGACACGGCGGCGAAAAACGCAAAAACCGTGATGGCGATTCAAACCCGTCTGGCTGAGGCTTCAAAAGCTCCGGTTGAATTGCGCGACCCGCAAAAACGCTATAACAAACGCACTTTGGCGCAGTTGAAAGAAATGACTCCGAATTTCTCTTGGACGGATTATATGATGGCTCGCAATGTGCCAAGCGTTACGGAAATCAATGTCGGTCAGCCTGATTTTTTTGCGGAAGTCAATAAAATGCTCGTTGATGTTTCGATTTCCGATTGGAAAACTTATCTGCGCTGGATGACGATAAATTCCGCCGCGCCTTCTCTTTCAAAAGCGTTTGTTGACGAAAATTTTAATTTTTACAGCAAATATTTGACCGGCACGAAGGAACAGCAGCCGCGTTGGAAACGCTGTGTCGCCGCCACCGACCGAGCCGTCGGCGAAGCACTCGGCGCGGAATTTGTTAAAAAGAATTTTACGCCTGCCGCCCAAAAGCGCGTCGGCGAATTGATTGACAATCTGTTTGCCGCCTACCGCGAACGACTTGCCAACCTCGAATGGATGAGTCCCGAAACGCGCGAAAAAGCGTTAGCGAAGCTGAATACTTATCAGCGCAAAATCGGTTTCAATACAAATCCGCGCGGTTATGCCGGTTTGAAACTAGACCGCAAATCTTATTTCCAAAACACCAGAAGCGTCGCGCAGTTTGAAATTAACCGCAATATCAAAGATGTCGGGCAAAAAGTTGACAAAACGCGCTGGGGAATGACACCGCCAACAGTTAATGCTTATTATAATCCGAGCTATAACGAAATCGTTTTTCCCGCCGGAATCTTGCAGCCGCCGTTTTTCAATGCCGATGCCGACGATCCGATCAATTACGGCGCAATCGGCGCGGTTATCGGTCACGAAATCACGCACGGTTTTGACGACAGCGGAAGCCAATATGACGCGGAAGGAAATTTGAAATCGTGGTGGACACCGGAAGACCGCAAAAAATTTAATGAAAGAGCCGACTGCGTGGCGGATCAGTTCAGCGGTTATCAAATCCAAGACGGTTTGAACATCAACGGCAGGTTGACTTTGGGCGAAAACATCGCTGATCTCGGCGGTTTGACGATGGCTTTTAATGCGTATCAAAAATCTCTGGAAGGCAAACCAAAACCGAAAAACATTGACGGATTTACGCCGGAGCAAAGATTTTTCTTAGGTTACGCGCAGGTTTGGGCGACAAAATCAACACAGGAATTTGAACGCCAGCAGGTTTTGACCGATTCGCATTCAAACGCACGTTACCGCGTCAACGGACCTTTATCGAATTTACCGCAGTTTGCCGAAGCGTTTTCCTGCAAGCAGGGCGACAAAATGGTCAGAACCGATTTTTGTAAAATTTGGTAATTGCTAAAAGACTGGAGCGCAAGCGGCTCGCTTGCCGTCCGTTCAAGCGCAGCGTTGAACGGACGTGCGCCGCATTTGCATTAAAGTTACATTTTAAATGAGCGGCGTTACCCGTTCTTCGCTTCGCTGGAACGGGGCAAGCGAGCCGCTTGCGCTCCAGTCAAAAATTTGGCATAAATGAATTAGAAATTATGAGATTCAACGGAAATATAATCCGCATTATTACCGACAGGGACGTTGCGCGAAAGCGTTAAGCCAAAGGTAAATCTTTGCTTAAACGAGTCCCAAGTCAACAAACGGCTTGGGACTTTTTCATTTTGAATTGCGAATTTACAGACGATAAATGATAAAATCTGAACTTTTGAAACAGTCGGCAAAAGTAAAATACTAATAACCGACAACTTACAACCAAATATGACTGAACCTTTAGAACTGAAAAAAACCGTTAATTTACCAAAGACAAACTTCTCGCAAAAAGCAAATCTAGGACAAGCAGAACCGGCGCGTCTGCAAAAATGGCAGGATGCGAAACTTTACGAAACGATTCTCGACGCGAGAAAAGACGCGGAAAAATTTATTCTGCACGACGGTCCGCCGTATGCGAACGCCGACATTCACATCGGCACGGCGTTAAATAAAATTTTAAAAGATTTCGTCGTCAAAACGCGCACGATGATGGGTTTCAACGCGCCGTACATTCCCGGTTACGACTGTCACGGCTTGCCGATTGAAACTTATGTCGAGAAAAAACTAGCGGAAAAAGGCAAAGACCGAAAAGATTTGCCGGTTTCGACGTTTCGGCGTTTGTGCCGCGAACACGCCGCCAAAGCGATGGACGGGCAAACGCGCGACTTTAAAAGGCTCGGCGTTTTCGGCGAATGGGAAAATCCTTATTTAACAATGTCGAACGATTACGAAGCGGCAACGGCGCGTCTGTTCGGCACATTTCTCGAACGCGGCTACGTTTATAAAGGCTTGCGTCCGGTTTATTGGTGCGTTCACGATCAGACTGCTTTGGCGGAAGCCGAAGTCGAATACAAACAGCACAGTTCGCCGTCAGTTTATGTCAAGTTTCCGCTGAAATCGGACGCGAATTTGATTGATGAAAAATTAAAAGGCAAAAATGTTTTCGTCGTGATTTGGACAACGACACCCTGGACTTTGCCGGCGAATTTGGGAATTACGGTTCATCCTGATTTTGATTATTCGGCGATTGAGGCGAACGGGGAAGTTTATATCGTCGCGTCCGAACTAGCGAAATCCTTTGCGGAACTTTGCGATTTGACCGAAACGAAGGAATTGGCGCGCTTTAAAGGTAAACGACTCGATAAACTGGAAGCCAAACACGCTTGGCTTGACCGGACATCGCTTTTGATGAACGGCACTCACGTAACTTTGGGTGAAGCCGACGCGGAAGTTGAACTCGATGTGAAATTCGAGCGCGAATCTTCAAAAAAATCGGGAACAGGCTG
>CBDUBY010000161.1:0-7740 GCA_965365505.1 uncultured Pyrinomonadaceae bacterium
TTAAAATAAAAAAATTCAGCCCGAAGTAAAACGCGCTCAGGGCTTTCTGCAAAATTCGCGAGCGCGTCGTCACTTTATCGAGCAGCTTGACCACGGTATCGAGGCGTTTTTCGTAAAGCGGAATCGCATCTTTGTCTTCAGCCATAATCAAATCGCCCAAGCGGTTTTCGAGTTCGCGGGCGCGATCAACGACGCGCCCTAATCGCGTCGAAGTCGAAAGCACTAACGAGCCGGTAGCCGAAATGAGCAGCGTCGGCGTAACCATCGCCGTCAGAAATTCGATGGTCGAATTCAGCGCGTTCGGATTGACATTGATTAAATCAGAAGCCATTTGTGATCTGCGATTTGAAATTTATTTTTCGCCCGTTTCATCTTAAACTTAATCGTATGATTGGAAATGAGCAAGCGCAGGGAACAATTCAAATCTTAAAACACACAAGCGAAGTTTTGAAAAACAATCCGCTCGGCGACCGGCACACGAGAGATTTATGCGTCTATCTGCCGACCGGCTACGAAGAAAACGGCGCGAAGAATTATCCGACCGTTTATTGTCTGACCGGATTTACGGGACGCGGAAAAATGTTTCTCAACGACAGCGCTTTCGCGCCGAATCTGGCGCAGCGGCTCGATAAATTAATCGCGGAGAAAACCATCCGCCCGATGATTGCCGTCTTGCCCGATTGTTTCACGCATTACGGCGGCTCGCAGTATATCAATTCAAGCGCGACCGGCAATTATGAAGATTATCTGACTAAAGAAATCGTGCCGTTCGTTGACGAAAACTTTCGCACAATTAACGACCGAAATTCCCGCGCCGTAATGGGCAAATCTTCCGGCGGTTACGGCGCGCTGGTAATGGCAATGCGCCACGCCGACCAATTCGGTCTGGCGTGTTCGACCGCCGGCGACGCTTATTTTGAATTCTGCTATTTTCCCGGCATCGCCGAAGGTTTTCGCTCGATGAAAGGCGACCCGAAAGCCGTGATTGAGAAATTCTGGCGCGAAGACGCGAGAAAAGGCAAAGACGATTTTGCCGCGCTGAACACCATTGGAATGAGCGCGTGTTACGCGCCGAAGCCCGATTCGCCGCTCGGTTTTGATTTACCATTCAATCTGGAAACCGGAGAGATTCGCTGGGACGTTTGGGCGCGATGGCTCGAACACGATCCGGTGCGAATGGCAGAAAAGTCGGCGGAAAATTTGAAATCATTAAAACTGCTTTACATTGACGCGGGAACGCGCGACGAATTTTTTCTCGATTTAAGCGCGAAAATTTTGTGCGGAAAATTAAAACAGCTCGACGTGCCGTTCATTCACGAGGAATTCGACGACGGACATATGAACATCGCGTATCGTCAAAATCGCTCGCTCGAATTAATATCGCAACATTTCGATGAAGCAGAGTCGCCAGCGTGAACAGGCAGCTTTGATTCGTTCAAATTATAGTTTTTCGCCGTTCGGGTAAAATTTTCGATTTGTCGGTCAACCCAATTTTCATTTTCGCCTGATTCCCGCCTCATAATTTCAGCGGCGCGCGGCGCGATTTCGATTGCCGAAGAAGCGTCAAGAAATAAAATGCGCGTTCGCCGTGCCAGAACGTCTTCGAGCGTTCGAGCCATTTCAAAGCGCACCGCCCAAACAATGTCCGCCGCGCGATACGGAAAATCTTTATGCAGTTTCTCGCCGAGATTCGGATTTTCTCTTATCAATTCCCGAATTTTCAAATCGTCCGAGCCTTGAATTCTCAAATCTTTTGTCTGAGAAATTCTTTCGGGCAAATCTGTTTTTTCGATTGCCTGATTGACGGCATCTTCCGCCATTCGCCGGTATGTCGTCCATTTTCCGCCGGTAATTGTCAAAAGATTCGCGTCGTCAATTTCGATGGTGTGGTCGCGTGAAAGCGCGGCGGTATTTTTTGCTTTAGCAGATTTAACGAGCGGGCGAACGCCGGCGAAGACACTTCTGATGTCTTCGCGTTTTGGTGGTTTTTGAAAATAACCAGCGGCGGTTTCTAAAATAAATTCGATTTCCTTTTCAAAGGCTTTTGGCTCTAATTCAGCATTTTCGACGGGCGTGTCGGTTGTGCCGACAACGATTTTCCCGTGCCAGGGAATGGCGAACAAAACTCGACCGTCGCCGGTTTTCGGAATCATCAGCGCGTTGCCGGTTGGCAGAAACTTTTTGTCAAAAACCAGATGAACGCCCTGACTCGGCTGGATTATTTTCTCAGTTTGCGCGTCTGACATTTTACGAATCGCATCGCAGAACGCCCCTGTCGCGTTGATGACAACTTTAGCTCGCGCCGCAAATTCTTCGCCCGTTTCCGCGTCACGAAATTTCACGCCGTTAATTTTACTTTCGCTTTTGGTCAATTCAATGACCGGCGCGTAATTTAAAACTGTCGCGTTTTGTTCGGCGGCGGTTTTCACCAAATCAATCAACAGCCGCGCATCGTCAAATTGCCCGTCGAAATATAAAACTCCGCCGCGCAAATTTTCGCTTTTGATGTTTGGAAGTTTAAGGAGTGTTTGCTTTTTCGAGAGAATCGAGGATTTGCCGAAACTGAATCTTCCAGCCAGCAGATTGTAAAACTTCAAGCCCGCGCCGTAGAAAAACTTTTCCCGCATCGTGTAGCACGGAATGACAAACGATTGTTTTTTAACGAGATGCGCGGCGTTCTTCAAAAGCGTTCCGCGTTCCTGCAATGCTTCTTTGACCAGTGAAAGATTAGCCTGTGCCAGATAGCGAACGCCGCCGTGAACGAGTTTGGTCGAACGGCTCGAAGTTCCTTTGCCGAAGTCGTTTTGTTCGAGAAGCAAAACATCAAATCCGCGTGAAGCCGCGTCAACCGCGCAGCCAACGCCGGTCGCGCCGCCGCCGATGATGATAAAATCCCAAGCCGTTTCACGCGATTTTACGCGGTTGAGCATTTCTGCACGGTTCATAAAAAGGTATAAAGGGCAAAATAAAAAGGTAAAAGTAGGAAGTGATAAATCGTCCGAGGAAATTTTTGTTTATCCTTGAGAGATTTTTCACTTAACTGCTTTTACCTTTTAATTTGAAGCCGAAAGTCTTATTTTTCTCCGCGCACGAGTTGGACTTCGGTTCCTAATTCAACAGACAGACGCTTTGTGCCAGGCTGGTCGAAGGTTTCAACCCACCGCAGAGCTTCGTCCAGCAAACGCCGCTGGTATTCGCTCTCATTCGGCTTTCCGAGAACGCTTCCGAGTTCGCCCGCATAATAAGCCGCGCGCGGCGGACGAACTAAATCGGTTATTTCGCGGTCAACTGAAATCATTAGCGTTGGGAAATTGGCTTTTTCGAGCGCACGCGCCACAATGCCGAGCGTTTGATGACACAGGCGAGATGCGGGAATCAGCAGCGCGCCCTGAGTTTCATAACGCGCCAATCGTTCGACAAGTCGCGGCGCGAGTTCTTCAGCGACCAACTGCGCGTTCGGAATCCAGCCATTTAAGCTCCACCAAACATTATTCAATTTGCCGATTACGCCGTTCGCCTCATATTCGAGCAGCCGTTCGATGGGAATCTGCACGTTCCTGTCTTCGCGCACGGCAGTCGCATCATAACCGCGTCCCGCGTATAGCAAATCTTCGGCTTCGACTTCAACCGGAATTTCCTTGTAACTCGCATCGCCGTCACGCGCTTCCGTATCGAACGGCGATGTGCCGTCAATGTATGCGCCCGCCGACGAAATCAGCGCGAGATTGAGCATCGGCAGAGCGCGGCGAACCGGCATAAACGGAGCGTTCGTGTTTTCGACGAACGGATAATTCGTTAAATTTTCATTCGCCCGCCAACCTTTGTAGCGTCCGGCAATCGTGCTGCTGTTTTCAATCAACGCCGTTTCGCGTGTTTTAACTTCGCGGCTGGAAATTCCTAATCTGCGCTCAATGTTTTCTCTGATGGTATTTAACATTTTGTTTTCTAAAAATTATTTCTGATTTCTCGCCCGCCGGACGATTAGAAAAAATGCGACGACGGCGGCAATCATCGCGGTCATCAAAACCGTAACCGAGTAGCCGTGTAAATCGTTGAACTGGACACGCAACGGGTCTTCAATCGCCACTTCGTCAATCGGTCGCCCGATTGCCTGGCGCAAATCCCGTAATCTCGCGCCAATTACAAATTGTCCGAAAGAACACGCCGCAGTTAATAAAAGCAGCGCTCCTTGTTCAATCCAAAGTTTAATTCGATTCAAGTTTTGCCGCGAAACGTAAGAACTCGCCAGCAAAATTAAGCCAATAACAAAGCCGCTGTAATTGACAATCGCCAAAGTTCGATTGACCACCGAACCGGCAAGTTCACGCGACGGCAAAACGCCGAATGCGCTCGGCGCGACGGCAAAACTGAAGAAACACGCCGCGCCTAACCATAAACCTAAAATAAGAATTCGGAAATCCGAAAGCAAATTCATAAATTGCCTGAAACTGAAATTAGTATAAGGTGAAAGAGCGGAAAAGTGAAAAAGTGGAAAAGGATTGTCGGTTTACAGCAAACATTTTCACTTTTTCGCCTCGCCGCGTTTGCACTTTTTCCTTGCTTTTCAGTGAAAAGTTGTTGCATAATTTTTGTGGCAGACATTGTTTTGTCGTTAGCTCACCACTTCGGCTCGCTCACCTTTTTTGGCTTATACATCAATTTGTTTCAGACTTTTTCCAAATGAAATTTTACAAAGATAAAAGCGTCGCAGTGTCGCTCGCGCTGGCAATTTCGGTCGCGATTGTGATGTCTATAATCGGTTTTTCGGTTCCGATTTTGTTGAAGCTCGTCACACCGCCCGGCGCGTTATTCACTTTTTGGAAAGCGGGCGTCCTAATTGTCGTCGCGCTCGCGGTTTGCCTGACAGTTGAGAAATTCAGTTTGAAACGGGTTCTGCCGCACGCTCTGATATTTTTGACGGTTTGGTTTGTCGCCAGCATCTTTGCGGCAAATTACTTTGGCGTCAGTCTGGTTTTCGTGCCGATTTTTTTAACCGTTACCTTCACGCTCTTCATCACGCAAGTTAAAACTTTATGGCTGATTGATTCCGCGCTGACCGAGAAATTAGTCGTTTTGTCTTCGACCGGACATTTGCTCGAAGGGCAATCGGCGGATTTGCGAATCGAAAGCGGTTTGCGGCTGCTCGAATCGGTTTTGCCGCTTTCCGAAGCAATTGTTTTCCGCTTTACGACAGACGGCGAGCTTAATCCGATTGGGCGGGCGAAAGGCGATAAAAATTTCGATTCGGCGATTGAGCGGCAGGAGCGTTGGCGCGAAAACATCGGATTGTGCGAAGAATCGCTGCGAAAGCGCGAAACCATTGTGCAGCCGATTCAAGGAGCGGCGTTGGCGGGCGCGGCGCGGGTTGCTCTGCCGCTCGTTTACGAAGAAACGGCGGTCGGCGTTTTGTTTGTCAAGGTCAATCATAATTTCGAGCGCGAAGACCAAAATCTGCTCGAAGCCTTTAGCGGACAACTCGCCAGAAACTTTCAGCGTAAGGAACTGCGCGGTCGAATTCTGCCGCACCAATCGTGGTGGAGTTCGTTTTCCAGTTATTCGGCAGAAAATCGCCTCGATATTATCAGCCTCGTCCACGGCATTATCAAAGAACAATCTTTCGGCGCCATTGCCAGTTCGTATTTGAAGGAAGCCCACGCCATTGCCTATCTCGACGGCACGCTCGCGTATATCAATCGGCAGATGCGCCATTTGACCGAGCTTTCATCGAATGAGTTTCACGACGTTGACCTTTTCGGTTTGCTGGAACGATTTAAGACCGACGTTTTCAACGAACCGAGCCTAGCGATTCGGCGCGTGCTGCAAACCGGCGAAAGTTTCAAAAAAGAGCTTTATTATGCCGACACGAATAAAACTCTAAATATGGAAATCACGCTCGTCAAAGTGCCGTCGGACAATTCTTCGATTCACGAAACGAATGTACCGATGAAGCCCGCGTGTTTTCTGATTACGTTCCGCGACGTTTCCGCCGTCAAAGAAAACGAGCGGCTTCGCAGCGATATGGCGAGTTTGATGTCGCACGAGCTTCGCACGCCGATAACGTCAATCAACGGATTCTCGGAACTGCTGCTTGCCGACGAGCGGCTTCCCGAAGACGCGCGCGAATTTTTGGGAATTATTAATAACGAATCGCACCGTCTGTCGAAAATGCTGACGACGTTTCTGTCGGTTTCCAATCTCGAACAATCCGACAAACAGGAATTCACGAAAACGCCGGTCAGACTCGATACGGTCGTGCGCGAAGTCGTCGGCGATATGCAGGATGACGCCAAGCGCAAGCGCATCCGGCTGGTCGAACAGGCAAACAATCATTTGCCGCCGGTCGCCGCTGACAAAGGTTTAATCCGCCGCGCCGTCACGCATCTGGTTGACAACGCGATTCGCTACAGCCCCGAACGAACTTCGATAATCATTTCGACAATTCTCGAATCGGATTTCCTGCGCGTCGTCGTCGAAGACCGAGGTTACGGCATCGCGTCGAGCGACCACGAAAAAATCTGGCAGAAATTCTATCGCGTGGCGCGCGACGGGCAGGACAAGGAAGAAGAATCAACCGGACTCGGATTATCCTTGGTCAAGGAAATCGTCGAACAGCACGGCGGCGCGGTTATGGTTGAATCGGAAATCGGCACAGGTTCAAAATTTAGCTTTACGCTGCCAAGACTGTAAAAAATTTAACCGCGAATTAAACGAACGGCTCGGATGAAAAATAAAATTCATCCGAGCCGTTCGTTTAATTCGCGGTTAAATTTTTTTTATAATTTCAGTGTTCTCAGATAATCGCGGAACTCTCCGCCCAAATCGTCGCGCTTTAAAGCAAACTCGACCGTCGCAATCAGAAATCCGAGTTTGTCGCCCGCGTCGTGGCGCGTGCCTTCGAGTTTGACGGCGTAGAACGGAAAGTCTTCGTCGAGCAGAAAACGCATCGCGTCGGCGACCTGAATCTCGCCGCCCGCGCCCGGCTTGGTCTTTTCAATCGCGCCGAACAGCTCCGGCGTGAAAATGTATCGCCCGATGACCGCCATATCCGACGGCGCATCTTCAAACTTCGGCTTTTCGACGACGTGGCGGATTTTAAAGACATTTTCCTCAACCGGTTCGGCGTCAATCACGCCGAACCGCGAAATCGCTTCACCCGCAATCTGCATCGTCGCCATTACGGGCGCGTCGTATTTCTCGTAAACGTCAATTAATTGTTTTAGCGCGGGCGTGTCCGATTCCATAATATCGTCAGGCAGAATCACAGCAAACGGCTCGTCGCCGACGAAATCCTTTGCCATATAAAGCGCGTGTCCAAGTCCGAGAGCCTGTTTTTGCCGGATATAACTGATGTTGGCAATCTCGGAGATAGCGCGAACCGCTTCATATTCTTTCTGCTTGCCGCGTCCCTTCAAAACTTCTTCAAGTTCGAAAGAGATGTCGAAATGATCTTCGATAGCGGCTTTGTCGCGCCCCGTGATAATTAAAATTGATTCAATTCCCGAAGCGACGGCTTCTTCCACGCCATATTGAATCAAGGGCTTATCAACCAGCGGCAGCATCTCTTTCGGCGAGGCTTTCGTCGCGGGCAAAAATCTTGTGCCGAGACCGGCGGCAGGAAATACGGCTTTGCGAACTTTTTGTGTCATAATAAATTTTGTTAAATTACTGTTTATAATTCGTCGGACATTTACCGAACCAGATTAAATCTTAGGGGAAAAACAGTCGGGAAACAAATCTCCG
>CBDUBY010000162.1:0-7736 GCA_965365505.1 uncultured Pyrinomonadaceae bacterium
TTGTTTCGAGCCGGTCAGACGCGCGCCGATATTATTCGACAGATACGCCGTTTGTTTATAGGCATAACGGGTCTGCAAAGCGATTTGCTGAATTCGTTTCAAATCGTCAAGCGTTTTTTCGCTGTAAAGTATTGGTGTCGGCGATGGTTGTTGACCGAAAACGTTGATTGCAAAAGCAAGGCACAAAAAACATAGAAGCAAATTTCTCATAAAACTATTTTAACCGACCCGGTTCCAACTTCCAAAATTCTATGCCATAATGCGCCTGCCTTCCCATTTCAATTTCTAACCAAACTATGAAGCGCGTTTTATTTTCGCTCGTCGCCATCGTTTATTTTGCAACCGGAGTTTCCGCGCAGGAATACGGGTTTGACGTTTGGACGACGGCGAACGGTCTGCCGCAAAATACCATCACGGGCGTGGCGCAAACGCCTGACGGTTATTTGTGGCTTTCGACGTTTGACGGGCTGGCGCGGTTTGACGGCGTGCGGTTTACGATTTTCGATAAAGGCAATACGAAAGGCATTATCAACAATCGGTTTGCAAATATTTTCGTAGATAAAGAAGGTGTAATCTGGGCGATGACCGAAAACGGCGTGATAACGATTTATCGAAACGGCGCGTTTTCTTCGTATCAAACTCCCGAAGCATCAATTGGGACACTTGCGATTGTTTCGGATGCTGACGGAAATGCATTGATCGAAATGCTTGACGGATTTTATTATTTGCGAAGCGGCAAATTTATTTTAGCAGACCGTAAAGAAAAAACCGTCAGACAAGTTTATTTCAAAAAAACCGGATCGAAATGGACATTTCGATCCGATAGAATTTCGCGGCAGAAGGACGGACAAATAACCAATTACCCGTTTGATTTACCACCTAATTACCTGATTGAAACTTCTAATCTGCGATATTTTGAAGATAATCGAGGGGCTTTATGGTTTGGCGTTAAGGATAAACTTTATCGGTTGGAAAACGGTAACGTCGAAATTTTTACGAAAAATGAAATTTCGGCTTTGAACGAATTGACTTTGTTTGTGATGTTCGACGAACCGGAAGGAGGCGTTAATTTCGTTTTTGGCATTGCCGATACGACGCAGAAATTGGATTGGCAATTCGTGAGATTCAAAAACGGGCAATTCGCTTCTTATAACCTGGGCAAATCGGTCAATGCAATTCAGGGCATCACCGACCGCGAAGGCAATTTTTGGCTGGCGACGACCGCCGGATTACGGCGTTTGCGGCAACAGCTAATTTCTACCTTATCCGTCATAGACGGTTTGATAAGCAACGAAGTTTATCCGCTGCTGGAGGCGGGCAGCGGCGAAATTTTTATCGGTTTGCCGCAGGGTTTGAACATCTACCGCGACGGAAAAATCACAAATCCTGATTTAAGGTATTCAAACGACAGTTCCGTTTTCATGCGCGGTTTGTGGGAAGACGAGCAGGCGCGGATTTGGCTCGGCTATCAGGGCGAAGGCGGATTCGGACGCTTTGAAGAACCATCGTCTGTCAAACGAATCGGGCAAAACCAGCTTCCGACAGGCGCGACCGATTTTGCTTCCGACCGCAAAGGCAACATTTGGATTGCGACCGAAGAAGGATTATTCAAATACAAGGACGACCGCCAAATCGCGCATTACACGGTCAAGGACGGGTTGCATAACGATAAGATTATCACGCTTCATTTTGACCGCCGCGGCGATATGTGGTTAGGAACTTTTGACGGATTAGCGCAGTTCAAAGACAACCAGTTTATCAATTTCAACTCGGTCGAAAACAGCCCGAAAGGATTTGTCCGATACATTTACGAAGATGCGGAAGGCACGTTGTGGTTCGGAACTTACGGTGACGGGTTGGTGCGTTTGCGAGACGGCGTGTTTTATAATTACCGCGTCGAACACGGACTTTTCAATAACGGCGTTTTTGCGATTTTAGAAGATAGTCGCGGCAACTTTTGGATGTCGAGCAATCGCGGTATTCATCGCGTCAGTAAGCAAGAATTGAACGATTTCGCCGACGGGAAAATCCCCAAACTCAACAGCGTTTCCTACGACGAAAAAGACGGAATGCTCAACGCCGAATGTAACGGCGGACGACTGCCCTCCGCTATCAAAACGACGAATGGAAAACTCTGGTTTGCGACGATGGGCGGAGTCGCCATCGTTGATCCCGAAGCCGAAACGGTTAATCCGAATCCGCCGCCGGTCGTCATTGAAAATGTTTCGATTGACAGAAAATTGGTTGATACAAATCTTTTTCAATCCGCAATCCGCAATCCAAACTCCGCAATCGAATTGATTCCGGGACAATCAAACGTCGAAATAAATTACACCGGATTGAGTTTGATAAAATCCGCGCAGATAAAATTCAGATACAAACTCGAAGGGCTGGAAGAGAATTGGGTCGAAGCCGGAACTGAGCGCACGGTAAATTATTCGTATCTGCCGCACGGAAATTACCGTTTCCGCGTTATCGCCGCCAACGCCAGCGGCATTTGGAACACGGAAGGCGCGACAATCAGAATCGTCGTTCAGCCGTATTTTTATCAAACGTGGTGGTTTGGCGTTTTGGCATCTTTTGCTGCCGCTTTGATGATAGGTCTGATTTATCACAACCGCGTTTCGCATCTTCGGGAAATCGCCCGCGCGAAAACTCGCTTTTCGCGGCAGCTAATCGAATCGCAGGAACGGGAGCGCAAAAGACTTGCGGCGGAACTGCACGACGGTTTGGGGCAAAATCTCGTCGTGATAAAAAACCGCGCGTTGCTCGGAATTAACAAAGGCGACGATCAGGAGCGCGTGGCGCGAGAACTCGGCAGCATTTCCGAATCGGCGACGCTCGCGCTCGAAGAAGTTCGGGAAATCACCAACAATCTGCGCCCGCAACTGCTCGACCGTTTGGGTTTGACCAAAGCGATAAACGCGATGCTCAAAAAAGTTTCGGGCGTGATTGAAATTGAAAGCGAGATAGATTCGATTGACGAAGTTTTTTCTGAAATCGAAGAAATCAACGTCTATCGAATCGTTCAGGAATCGCTCAATAACATCATCAAACATTTCAATGCTTCGGACGCGCGGGTGAAAATAAAGCGCGACGAAAATAAAGTTTTAATTCAGATCGAAGACAACGGCAAAGGCTTCGATGCCGGAAATACAAAATCAAGCGGCGGCGGTTTCGGATTGGTCGGGTTAAAGGAAAGAACGCAGTTGCTTGGCGGCGATTTAGCGATTGATTCAACGATTGGCGAAGGAACGAAGATTCAAATTGTGATTGAAGGAAAATTATAAAAATTATGACGGACGAAATCACTATCATCATTGCCGACGACCATCCGATTGTGCGGAAAGGAATGCGCGAAGTTATCGAAGAAGATAAACGATTACGCGTCGTCGCCGAAGCAGATAACGGGCGTGAGGCTCTCGAAGCGATTGAAAAATTCAACCCGCAAATTGCGATTCTCGATGTTGATATGCCGCTCGTGAACGGGTTTGACGCGGCGCGTGAAATACGTGCAAAAAAATTAACGACCGAAATAATTTTCCTGACGATGCACCGCGACGAGGATTTATTTAACGAGGCGATTGACCTCGGCGCGAAAGGTTTTGTTTTGAAGGACAGCGCGCTGACCGACATTATCGAATGTATAAAAACCGTTGCGGCGAGCGAGCATTACGCCAGCCACGCGCTGACAAAGTTTCTCATCAACCGCAGTCGCCGTGCCGTCGGACTCGTCGAACGACAACCGACGATCAATGATTTAACCCAAACCGAACGCCGCATTTTAACGTTGATCGCCGAAAATCTGACGACTAAGCAAATCGGCGAAGAGCTTTTTATCAGCCCGCGCACCGTTGAGAAACACCGCGAAAACATCTGCCAAAAATTAAACTTACAAGGCAGTCATTCCCTTCTCAAATTTGCCCTCTCGCATAAATCGCAATTGCTCTAACCGGCAAATCCAAAATCCAAAATCTAAAATCCAAAATCGAAATTACGTAGTTCCACGTAGGCAAAATACGTGGACTAACGAATTCCCGCGCCTGTTTTTTCAACATATCCTACAAATCTAATTCAAGGTGATGTTTATTTATGGGGCAGATGAAAGTTTTAATTGTTGACGATAACCCGAAAGTCCGCGAAGTCGTGCGCGATTATCTGCCCGTCGAGGTTGATGAGATTTTCGAGTGCGCCGACGGCGGCGAGGCTTTGGTGTTTTATCAGCGGCATCAGCCCGACTGGGTTTTGATGGATTGGGAAATGCCGAAAACCGACGGCATCACGGCAATCCGTGAAATTATCTGTGAATTTCCCGAAGCAAATATCTGTATGGTGACGGCTTTTGCGAGCGAAGATTTGCGGGACGAAGCGTTCGCGGCGGGCGCGCGCGGTTATGTTCTAAAAGAGAATTTGTTTGAGATTGAAGCGATTCTGATCGGTTAAATAAAGGCAATAATCTCGGCAATCGTATTTGAAGAACAAAGAGGAGAGGAAAAATTACAATGAAAAATTTCAGGAAGTCTGACAAATTGAGTGGCGGCAAAATCCGCGCGGCTGTTTGCGCGTTGTTTATTTTCGGTTTGACGGTGATGGTTTCGGCGCAGAGAGCGGAAAATGAAATTATCGCCAGCCCGGAGGCGAGCGATTCAACTTACATTAACGTCAACCCGATTACAATCAACGACAACGCCGTCGCATCGCCTTATCCGTCAAATATTGTGGTCAACAATCCAGGTTTGACGACGGTGACTAAAGTTCAGGTCAAATTATATAACTTCACGCATACGTATCCCGACGATGTGGACATTGTGCTGGTCGGACCCGGCGGACAGCGGGCGATGGTGATGTCGGACGCAGGCGGCAGCACGCCCGTGAACAACCTCAACCTGACTTTTGATTCGACTTCGGCGAACATTTTGCCGGAAAATACTGTATTGTCCAGCGGCACGACCCGTCCGGCGAATTACGAATTAGGGGTTGATAATTTTCCCTTCCCCGGTCCCGGCGCGTTGACGAATGAATCGGCGGATTTGAGCGTTTTTAATCTGACCAATCCGAACGGCACCTGGAGTCTCTACGTCGTGGACGATGCCGGAGGCGACGTGGGGCAAATCGGCGCGGGCTGGGATTTAATTCTGACCGTGCCGACCGTTTTCACGGTCAACTCGACCGCCGACACGACCGACGGCGTTTGCAATGCGGCAAACTGCACTCTGCGCGAGGCGATCACAGCGGCGCAGAACAACGATTTGATAAATTTTTCGACGCTGTTCAATACGCCGCAGACGATCAATCTGCTGACCGCTCTGCCCGACATCAACCAGAGCGTCACGATTCAAGGCACGGGCGCGAATCTGCTGACCGTGCGGCGGGCGTTCAATGCGGCGACCGATTTTCGCATCTTCAATATTCCGGGCGGCGTGACGAACGGAGTCGCCATCAGCGGGATGACCATCACGGGCGGTAACGCCGGCAGCGGCATATTCGGCGGCGGCATTCTCAGCACCAGCAACCTGACGCTGACAAATGTTCACGTCACCGGCAACACGGCAGAAAGCGGCGGCGGCGTTGCTTTGGTATCTGCCGACGGCACTTTCACCAATTGCACGTTCAGCAATAATTCATCAACCAATCCTGCTGGCAGCGGCGGCGGAATAAATTTTCAGGGCTTTGGTGGACGCACCCTGCGCGTGGTCAGCAGCACCGTCAGCGGCAATTCAGCCGTGAATCGGGGCGGCGGCATTTTCAATCTCAACGCCAGCAACGGCAACAGCAGATTGGAAATCGTCAACAGCACGATTGCCAATAATACCGCCAACAACGGCGGCGGCATTGACACATTCACACAGAGCGACCCAAACAGCACAGCCACGACGACGCTTCGCAACTCCATCGTCGCGGGCAACTCGCCAAACAATCTGGCAACTGGAACAGTGGGCGGCGGCGCGGCGACGTTTCAGACGCTCGGCTTCAATCTGAGCGACAACTTTAACGGCGTATTCACGCCTAATCCGCTGCCTACCGACATCACCGGACAGCCGCGACTCGCGCCGCTGGCAAATTACGGCGGGCAAACGCCGACACACGCACTGCTCGGCGGCAGTGCGGCGATTGACAAAGGCGACGATTCCGATTCGACTTTCGACCAGCGCGGACAGCCGCGCGTGTTCGACACCGGCGGCATCTTCAACGCTTTGGACGGCGCGGACATCGGCGCGGTCGAGATGCGCACCATCTTCGTCACCAACGCCAACAACGACGGCGCGGGCAGTCTGCGCCAAGCCATTGCGGCGGCTAACTCGCTGTTCGACCATAACGACATCATTTTCGACACCGGCTTTTTCAACACCACGCCGCGGACGATCACGCTGACGACGGGCGAGTTCGTCATTAACTCAAACCTAACCATCATCGGCGCGGGCGCGAATCTGCTGACCGTTTCGGGCAACAACCAGAGCCGCGTTATCAACATCAACAGCGGCTTTACCGCTTCGTTAAGCGGCATGACAATTACCGGCGGCAACGGTGTCGGGACACTATTCAGTGGTGAGGGCGGCGGCATTTTCAACCGTGGAAATTTGACGGTGACTCACTCAGCCGTTTCCGGCAATACGACAAGCGGTTACGGCGGCGGCATCTCCAACGGCACAGGTCGCTTGACCGTCACCAGTTCGACCATCTCCGGCAATACGGCAAATAACAGCGGCGGCGGCGGCGGCGGCGGCATTGACAATAGCGGCGGGTTGACTGTCACGAATTCGACCGTCAGCGGTAACAGCGTGCCGAACAGCAACAACAACGGCGGCGGCATCTGGACGCAAACCGGCATTGCCACCATCACCAACAGCACCATCGCCAACAATTCGGCGGCGGGCGCAGGCAGCGCGGGCGGTGTTTTCAGAAACAGCGGAACGGTCTTAATCCGCAACTGCATCGTCGCGGGCAACGTCAACAATTCAACCGTGCCGGATGTTTTCGCCCTCGGCAACACGGGCATCACGTCAAACGGCTTCAACCTCATCGGCAATCGCGGTGCGCTTACTGTGTTCAACCAACCGGGCGACCAATCCGGCACCAATCTCTCGCCGCTCGATCCGCTGCTCGCCCCGTTGAGATACTACGGCAGCGCAACGCCGACGCACGGCTTATATGATGGCAGTCCGGCACTAGACAAAGGACAAAGTTCGGGCTTTTTAACCGACCAGCGCGGCTTCCGCCGTCCGTTTGATTTTCCGGGCATCACCAATCCGGCGGGCGGCGACGGCGCGGACATCGGCGCGTTTGAAGGGCAGACGAGTCCGACTGCCGCAACGGTGTCAATCGGCGGACAAATCTTCACGCCGGAAAACCGCGGTTTGCGAAACGCCGTCGTGACTTTAACCGACCAGAGCGGAAACGTCCGCGCCGTGACCACTGCCGCGTTCGGCTTCTATGAATTTACGGACGTCGCGGCGGGCGAAACTTACATCATCTCGGTGCAGTCGAAACGCTACCGATTCGCCACGCAAGTCGTCAGCGTGTCCGAAGCGATTGATAATTTGAATTTCACGGCTGAACGTTAGCGGTTCTGACAAGTGCCGCGTTAACTGACGATCAGAATCATCGCCGCGAAAGCGACTCTGAATTGTTTTCGGTCAGTGTTTATCTTCAAAAGGAATAACCGTTCGACGAGCGGTTCTTCCTTTTTTTTATTCGCCGGTTTATGCCATAATACTCTCGATTTACTGATAAAATCT
>CBDUBY010000163.1:0-7713 GCA_965365505.1 uncultured Pyrinomonadaceae bacterium
AATCGAGCAACGGTAGCAATTTCAGCTTGTGTTGCGGTTAAGTCTGAAGCCTCCAATTTTTATATTAGCGCGGAAGCCCGCACGAAACTGATGTTTCGTGCGGGCTTCCGCATTTTCGTAAATTTGGAAGATATTGGTTTGTCTGATATTTTCATAACAACAAAACTTTTTCAGAGGAGAACTTACATATATGCCAATAGAATTAGATGACCGCGGACGAGCATTGGAAAACGAATATTTCAGACGCAGAGAGCAGGAAATTCTCGATAAAATGAGGGCGAAAGTAGATGTGGAAAGCGCAGGAGAACTGAATTGTCCGAAATGCGACGGCAAGTTGGTTGAAACAAATTACGAGAATATCAAAATTGATGTTTGCAGCAGTTGCACGGGCGTGTGGCTTGATGCAGGCGAACTCGCACAAATTGTTCAGAAAGATACGGACGAAGGCTGGTTTGGCAGAGTATTCGGGTAAATTATGCACTGGAAAAAAAATCAATACTCGACCAGATTTATCTGGCTGATTTTAGCCTTCTGCTTGTCGGCTTCAACTTTCGCGCAGCAGCCTGAAACCAAAGTCAAACTGCCCGCTAGTGTTGAAAGCCACAAATTAAACAGTAAGCTAATGGCGCGTGAAATTCCATATCGCGTTGTTCTGCCGATTGATTACAAAAGCACGCAGGATAAAAAAACCGCATATCCTGTCATCTATCTGCTGCACGGTTTGGGCGGACGTTTCGACAATTGGACGGACAGAATAAAACTCGCCGAACATTCCGAAAAATATAACTATCTTATTGTGACGGTCGAAGGCGGTAACGGTTGGTATACCGATAGCGGAAACGTTCAAAACGACAAATACGAAAGTTACATTATTCAGGAATTGATTCCCGAAATAGATAAAAAGTTTCGCACCCAAGCCGACCGCAATCACCGCGCGATAGCCGGACTTTCGATGGGCGGTTACGGCTCGATAAAATTCGGAATAAAAAATCCCGAACTGTTCACGCTCGTCGGCTCGTTCAGCGGCGCAATCGGCGCAGCGTCGTTGACTGAGAAAGAAGTCGGCACCAGTGGCTTTATCGCCGAATCAATTTACGGCGTATTTGGCGCGGCGGACAGTGAAACGCGCAAACAAAATGATGTTTTCAAAATAATAAGGGAAATGCCCACCGGCAAAATAAAAAATTTGCCGTTCATTTACTTCGCCTGCGGCACGGAAGATTTTCTATTGCAAAACAATCGTGATTTTGCGAGTTTAATAGTTGAGAAAAAAGTCAGACACGAATACAGGCAATCGCCCGGCGCGCACGATTGGAAATTTTGGGACGCGCAGATTCAGGAATTCTTAAAGCTGAGCGAACGATTCATTAAGTAATTTATGCTGAATAAAATAGTTTTCACCGCCGTTTTAATTTTCGCCGGATTGAATTTTTCGATTTTCGCGCAGAGCAAAACCACCGTGAACGACCAGGCGGCGAAGCGTATGCTGCTCGGCAAACACCTTTTTTCGCTGCAATGGATAAGCTGGGATTATTTCGGCACGGCAACCGTGACGGATAAAAAAGGCGTGCTGCATCTGAAAGGCGAACAGAGACAGCGCGGCGGCACGGATTTCGTGAAAATTGACGGCATAATTGTTTCGATTGACAAAAAAGAATTCGTTTTCGACGGCACAGTCATTACACAGATCAGTCACATAAACAACGGCGAGGCTTGCACCCGAACGGGCGAGATGACTTTTGCCGCTACCGGAAAAAGAAAATACTGGCGGCTTCAGGCGATGGATAATCCGTGCGACGAAGCTGCCGATTACGTTGATATTTATTTTCGTTAAACTCATCGAACCGAAAATACATAATACAAAATACAAAATGTTAAATTTCGCAATTGAAACGGCGCGGGAAGCCGGACAAATTCTGCTTGATAAATTCGAGCGAAAAATAAACATCTTCAAAAAAGGCGACATCAATCTGGTGACCGAAGCCGACCTCGCTTCGGAGAAACACATTATGGAAAAAATCCATTCTTACTACCCGAAACATTCGATTCTGGCTGAAGAAGCCGGCGAAGCGATTGTCAACGGCGGTTCGGGTTGGAAATGGATAATTGACCCGCTCGACGGCACGACGAATTACGCTCACGGCTATCCGTGCTGGTGCGTCACGCTCGCGCTCGAACACAATGGCGAGATTGTCGTCGGCGTGACCTTCGACCCGACCAGAGATGAATTGTTCGCGGCAGAACGAGGACGCGGCGCGACGCTCAACAACAAACCGATCCGCGTTTCGGCGACCGAAAATTTATGCGACGCACTGCTTGTGACCGGCTTTCCCTATAACACCAGAGAGCGCGAAGATTTTGCCCGACATTTCGTTGGCTTCACCTACAAATCGCGCGGCATTCGGCGCGACGGTTCGGCGGCGATTGATATGGCATACGTCGCATGCGGACGTTTCGACGGATTTTGGGAAGAAGGTTTACACGCCTGGGATGTTGCGGCGGGCGTATTGTTAATCGAAGAAGCAGGCGGGCGCGTATCTTATTACGACGATTCAAAATTCAGCATCTACAAGCCGCCGATTTGTGCCAGTAATAATTTAATTCACAGCGAGATGTTAGAAGTTCTCGACTAACCAGCCGAAATGTTCATTTAAGCCTGGAAAAGAAAAACTATTAGGAAGTTCCTTTTTAAATTTAAGGAACTCCCTTTTTTACTGAATAAAAGCCGCCGGAAGCGGCAGGTCGCCGTTTTGCCCGAAGACGGTGCCGGTAAAGCCGAGTTGCGAACGATACAAATACCATACGCCGTTTGACGGGCGAAAGACCGCGACATCCGATTTGCCGTCGCCGTCATAATCCGCCGCGACTGGAACGTCGCCGTTTTGTCCAAAGGCAATCGCTTCAAAATTGCCGTTCGAGCTTTTCGTCCAATACCAAGTTCCGTTTGACGGGCGAAACACGGCGATGTCCGATTTGCTGTCGCCGTCAAAGTCCGCCGCCACAGGTTTGTCCTCGCTTGCGCCGAACTGAACGCCGAAGAATTGTCCGTTTGAACTGTTTAAGCGATACCACGCGCCGCTTGACGGGCGATAAACGGAGATGTCCGTTTTGCCGTCCGCGTCATAATCGCCCGCGACGGGTTTGTCTTCCGCCGCGCCGAATTGAACGCCGGAAACCGTTCCGTCGGAACTGTTGAGACGATACCAAACGCCGGTTGACGGGCGATAAACCGCGACATCGGTTTTGCCGTCGCCGTCGTAATCCGCCGGAACCGCAATATCGCCGAATTGACCGAAGCGAACATAAGTAAAGGTCGTAGTTTCGCTTCGCAAAATACTCCAGCCGCTCAACGAATCGAACATCGCAATGTCGGTTTTGCCGTCGCCGGTGTAATCGCCCGGAACTGGTTTACCGCCAAGCACGCCGATATTGATGCCTTGATAGCCTTCGGAACTTTGCAGGATATACCAACTGGCAATCGCCGGTCGGAAAACGGAAATGTCGGTTTTCGTGTCGCCGTCAAAATCCGTCGTGTTCAAATCGCCCATAAAACGCAGCAGCGTTTCTTTGCCGAGACCGTCGGTTTGCCCGGCTTTGCCGATTATTAAAATTTTCCCGTTCGGTAAAGCGCGGACGGCATGCGCTCTTTCATAGTTGCTGCCGATTGATTTGACGATTTTCCCGTCGAGGTCGAAAGTCGTGTCGAGCGTGCCGTCGGCGTTAAATCTGGCAATGGTGAAATCGCAGGCGACATTAAATCCGGCTTGCGTATTCGTATATCCTGCAACGACGATTTTGCCGTCAGCCTGAACCGCCAAATCATTCATCCAGTCAAAGTATTGCCCGAATGTTACCGCCGCGCTGCCGTTATTGCCGAATGATGTGTCGAGCGAATAATCGGTATTCAGTCGAACTAATGTGAAATATTGCGAACCCAGAATCATTTTCCCGTCCGGCTGAAAACCGACCGAATTGACTCTGCCGATTGCTCCGGTCGAACGTCTGCCGCTCCCGCCAAATGTCGTGTCAGGCGAACCGTCGGCGTTATAACGCAGAAAAACCGTCAACTCGTCGGAAGATGTCGGGCTGATAATATCGGTAACGACATTAATCTTTCCGTCGGGCTGAATATACAAAGCTGACGGAATACCGTAGATAGAACCTACATAGTCAACCATTCCATCTTCAAAAAAAGTCGTGTCGAGCGAACCGTTCGGATTAAGGCGCGCCAAAGCGGGAGCAAATTCATTCGTTCCGTTTCCGGCTTCTCCGCTGAGAACGATTTTTCCGTTTGGCTGGAGAGCAACCTGGTAAGCATAGTCGCGCTGGGTCGGAGCCGCTGAAAAAGTTACTTTGCCATCGGTGCCGAAAGTCGTATCGAACGAACCGTTCGGATTAAGGCGGGCGGCGGCAAATTCCGTCGTGCTGGCACTGCCAAATACAGTAGTGCTGTCTCCCGCGATGACGATTTTTCCGTCAGGTTGGATTGCCAGCGACTGCGCGCGACTACTAAAATAATCTCCGGCAATTCGAAATTGACCGGTAACGATTCCGTCGCCGTCAAACGTCGTATCAAGAGTTCCGTTGGGATTGTAACGAGTAACCGTAAAATACGGTGCTTCCGAAGACGCTCTGGCATAACCGACAACGATGATTTTCCCGTCCGGCTGTATCGCTAAGTCAGTCGGATGAGTTATGTAGGACGCAATATCGGTCTGCGCGACTCCGTTTGTTCCAAAAGCGTAATCGGTCGTCAAAGCCACCGCGCCGACTCGTTCCGTTTGGTATAACGCTGAAATAAATATCAAACAGAAAAAAGCTGCGGCGGCAATCAGCCGCTGAACAGATATTTCTAAACCGGAAAATTTGAAAGTCATCTATTTATTCTCCTTATCACGAAAGTAATAAATGCGAAACGGTTATTACGGCTGAAATGCGCTCGGTATCGGTAGGTCGCCAGCTTGTCCAAACGCAATGCCGGTGAATCCGGCGGTCGAACGATTCAAATACCAGGTGCCGTTTGACGGGCGAAACACCGCGACATCAGCTTTGCCGTCGCCGTCATAATCTGCCGCGACCGGCACGTCGTCCGCCGCGCCAAACTGAATGGCGGAAAACGCATTGCCGCTGCCGCTGTTCAGCCGATACCAGAAGCCGCTGCGGAAAACGGCGATGTCTGTGATACCGTCGCCGTCATAATCAGCCGGAACGGGAATGTCTGATGTAAAGCCAAACGAAACGCCGCGAAACGCGCCCGCCGCGCTTTCAAATAAATACCAATTTCCGTCGCGGAAAACTCCCAAATCGCCCAACCCGTCGCCGTCGAAATCGCCGATCAGCGGTTTATCTCCCTCTTGCCCGAAAGCCTGCGCGAACGTTTGATTGGCAATGCTTCGCAGTTGATACCACGTTCCGTTTGACGGTCGGAAAACCGCAAAGTCGGCGCGCCCGTCGCCGTCATAATCGTTCGGCACGGGAACGTCGCCGCTTGCGCCGAATGCCGCGCCGCTGAATGTATTATCTGAACTTCGCAATAGATACCAGGTTCCGTTCGACGGTCGGAAAACTGCGATGTCGGTTTTATTGTCGCCGTCGTAATCAGCGGGAATGATTCGGTCATCGCTTGCGCCGAATGTTGCGCCGCGAAAACCGTCGGTTGATTGCAGCAGATACCAAATGCCGGTTGATGGGCGAAATAATGAAACGTCTGATTTGCCGTCGCCGTCAAAATCGAACGCAGCGCGATTGACGCGCGTAATCACGATGTCGTTGCCGTCGCCGCCTTGGTAGGTAATGCGGAAAGCCGTGTTGAGCGCGCCGCCGAAAATAGAATTTTCCGGCGCATTTAAAAATGTTCCGTTGATTGGGTCTGTGCCGTCATTTCGCAAAATCGTGAACGAATCGCCGATTGCCGGACGGAAAGTTCCGAACGGAATCGGCACCAGTCGAGCATTGGCGAGCGTCACCGTTCCCGTCACATTTAGTTGATCATAACCGTTCGCGCCTGCCGTCGTGCCGGTAATTTTAACGGCGTAATTTCCGTTGGCGGTGAAAGTTAGATTTCTAGTGTTCAAAATTCCGGTCGGACTCTGCAAAGTTCCCGCACTGATTGCGCCCTGCACAACGCTGACATTGCCGACGGTTCCCGTGCCGCCGAAGCCGCTAAAGCCCAGCACGCCGCCGCCGATGGTCGGGGAATTTATCGTGATGTTGCTGTTCGGAACGTTGGCGTCAACGACGAAAATTCCGTTATTCAAATTTATCGCGCCGCTGAATCCGAAAAGAGTCGTGGTGATCAGCGACGCGCCTAAACCGTTCTTGTTTATCGCGCCCGAACCGGCGATTGCTCCGATGCCAAAACTGCCGTCACCGTCAATCGTCAAACCGCCGGCTGAAATGCTAAGCGATACCAGCGTCGTCAGCGAACCCGCCGCCGCAGTAAATATTGCTGTGCCGCTCGTACTGACCGGGACATTTATTGTATGCGTTCCGCCGCCAACAGTCAGCGCGCGCGTGGTAAGCGGCGAAAACAAACTGCCGTCAACCGTATAATTTCCACCCTCGAATGTGATGGAGTTAAACGTTGTCCCATTGTAATTATGCGTCGTCATAAACTGCGCAGCCGTTGCCGGAAATACCAAGTCGTCATTAGCAACCGGCGCGACATCGCCGACCCAATTCGCAGCGGTCGTCCAATTGCCGTTCGCGCCGCCGCCGTCCCAGGTCCTAACGGCTGAGAAACAGTTAACGGCTGAAAATAGAAAAAACAGCGTGAGCAAAGTTGATTTCATAATTCGGTGTCATCCTTTCGATAAAATTTGCTTGAATGTAACACACAATAAGCGCGGAAAACAATCAAATTTCTGCGCCGAAAAATTTTCAGCGCGTTAGACAAATTTCCGCCTTGTGATAACCTTATCAAAGAAAACAATCGCAAATCGCAAATCAAAAATCGAAAATTTCTATGGCTTGGTTTAAGCGTAAAGACCCTAAAATTGAAGAACCGGCGAACGACGAAGAAAGGCGCGTGAAAACCGAAGGCATTTTCGTCAAATGCCTCGAATGCGACAACTCGCTTTACAAACGCGAACTCAAAGAATCGCTGCAAGTCTGTACGCATTGCGGCTATCATTTTCGGCTCGGCGCCAGAACCAGGCTCGACATTTTATTTGACGAAGGCGATTACGAAAAGCTCGACGAAGAAGTAATGAGCAGCGACCCGCTCGGATTCGTTGACACGAAGCCTTATATCGAACGCATTGAACTGGCGAAAGAATCGTCGGGTTTGCCGGAAGCGATTGTGTCGGGCGGCGGTCGAGTCGGCGGACATCTCGTTTATGCGGGCGCGATGGATATGAGTTTTATCGGCGGTTCGATGGGTTCAGCCGTCGGCGAAAAAATCACCAGATTGATTGAGCGGGCGATTGAAAATCGCGGCGCGGTAATTATCTTCGCGGCTTCCGGCGGCGCGAGAATGCAGGAAGGAACTTATTCCCTGATGCAGATGGCGAAAATCTCCGCCGCGCTCGCCCAACTGCACGAAGCGCATTTGCCGTTTATTTCCGTTTTAACCGACCCGACGACCGGCGGCGTGACGGCGAGTTTTGCGATGCTCGGCGACGTAATTATCGGCGAGCCGAAAGCGTTAATCGGTTTTGCCGGTCCGAGAGTTATCGAGCAGACGATTCGTGAAAAACTACCGAAAGGCTTTCA
>CBDUBY010000164.1:0-7636 GCA_965365505.1 uncultured Pyrinomonadaceae bacterium
GCATTCCGAATTTCAACGAGTATATGAAAGCGCAGTTGGCGAAACTGACTTTGGCTGACGTGAACAACGCCATCAAGACGCATCTCGCCTCGAAAAAAATGCGCGTCGTGATGATTACCAAAGACGCTGAAGCGCTGCGCGACGCGATTGTCAACAACACGCCCGCGACAATCGCTTATGCTTCACCGAAACCGAAGGAAATCACCGACGAGGATAAAATAATTTTCACCTATCCGATTCCGGTCAAAGCGGCTGATGTAACCATTACGCCGATTGAACGGGTTTTCGAGTAAAATTTCAATTGCCACAAAAAAGCACAAAAGACACAAAAGTTATCAATTTCTTTTTGTGTCTTTTGTGCTTTTTTGTGGCTAAGTTATTTTAAAAACTCTTCCTGAATAAATACGAAGCGCGAATGAAAAACGTGCGGCTGTTGCGTTCAAAGCGCGGCTCTAATTGTCCGGTGAACGGCGAAAACCCGTTGTAATTAAAGTTATCGTTGTAGCCGATATAAAGAGCCGTTCCCGGATTCGGGTTGAAACCGGCGAGAACCTGTCCGCTAACGTTCGAGTCGAGCGAATTATAATCAACGCGCGTCCGCAAAAATGTAAAGCGCGAAAATTGATAGGTCGAACGCAGCGAAACGATATTCGAATCGTAAGCGATCAAATTATTATCGCTGCGCTTCAAACGGCTTTTTTGATAATTGAGCGAAATCCGCAGCGGGTCAATCGGTTTGTAATCGCCGCCGACTTCCATATCGAACTGCCAGCCTTTGCCCGGGTCGAGCGCGGGCGGCGACGGAAAATTAGGAAACGGAACGACGTTCGGATTCGCCTGATACAAAAATAACTGGCGAATATATTCGTTGTATTCGGGGCTGCTCAGATAAGTTTGAAACGCCGGACTTGCTCGCGGATAACGACTGCCTGCGCCGAAATCGAAATCGAGTGAGTTGAATATCGAACCGACGAAACCGTAGACGGAAATTTGTTTGTTGACGGTTTTGTTCAGATTTAAACTGAAATAAGGCTGCGTCGCCGAACGGCTCGGCGCGCCGAAAAACGCGCCCGATTGATTTGCGTTGCGGCGCGCGCCGAATTCATCTTCGTAAATCTTTTCAAAAAGCACGCCGCCTTCGCCGCTGACGAATAAACTTCCCTGCAAAGCCATATTAAAGCCGTTACCGATTAAACCGTTCTGCATTCTTCCCTGCCAATCCATACGATAACGGGCGAACTGTCGCCAGTCGGCGCGAATAATGGCGGCTTTCGGTTTCGACTCGGTGCTGAATCGGTTGAATGCGAAAAAGACGTTTGTGTTGACGCGCGGTGTGAATCCGGCATCAGCGCGAAAGTTACTCGAACGACCTTCGGCTTCAAGAAACCAGCCGTGCCGGTCGGTCGTGTAATCGAGATTGACGTAATAGCCGATGCCGTTTCCCGTGCGATACTGACTGCGGTCTTCGTCCGGGTCATAAAAGTTCTTTCGCGAATGCGTCCCCAAAACCTGAAACGTGAAAATGGTTTTTGGATTCAACTTGAATTTCCCGTCAATACCGCTCGTGAAATTACGGTTTCTAGGAAAAACCCGCGCCGTGCCGAAAAATCCGACGTTGTTCTGCCCGCCGATGTCGTGCTTTAAACGCACAATTCCGAAATATGCGTTTTTGTCGAGAAATTCCCGGCTCGGCGGCGTTAAAGGGTCGCCGCGTTCGTCGGGCGAATAATTTCCCGGCGCGTTGTCCGATGCCAGCAGCAACCCAAAAGAGTTTGTGCCGATTTTGCCCGTCAACTTTGCCGCCACGTCCGGGTCAACAATCGTTCTGGAATAAAACGGCGATAGCGGCGAGTCGAAAATCTCTTTGCCTTCAAGAAAGAACGGTCGCTTTTCTTGAAAGAAAATCGGGAAACGCTGGTTCGCAGTGACAACCGGCGCGTCGGCTTCGATTTCGGCGAAATCAGGATTTATCGCCGCGTCAAGAGTAACGTTCGGCGACACCGTATATTTCAGATTTACGCCGAGTTCCGGTGTAATCGGGTCGTTGATGAACTTTCCGAAATCCTGCACTCCAATCGGAAAAAACGTCGGGTCGAAACCGTTGCGCCTGACTGTTGAAATCGGCAGAGTGCGTTTGCGCGCGCCGGTTTCGGCGATGGTAATGCTCGGCACGATTTCCAAAGTGCGCTCATATTTTATCTCGTTCAATCCGCTGATTTTGCCGTGCTTGACCAGAAAGCCGGAAATATCGCGGTCGTCCGGCAGCCATTGGTCGAATTCGTCGTTGAAGCGGTCAATGTTTCGCGCGACGTTAAAGCCCCAGAGTTTTCCTTTCCCGGCTATGTAGCGCAGAGATTTGAACGGAATTTTTACTTCGACCGACCAGCCCCAATCTTCAATTACGCCTTTGGATTCCATCACGATGTCAACGGAAAAATCCGCGCCCTGACCTTCGGTGAAAATTCCGTCCTGCTGAATGCCGAACGGATTAAAACCCAAGACGTAGGCGCGGCGCTGGTCGTTATAGGTATCGAGCCAAACGCGCACGTTGTCTTCACCGAATACATTATCGCGCCTCGCCAGCGTCGCGCGAATTTTATCTTTTTCGTCGAAACATTTGAACGCAATGTAAAAATGCTTTTCGTCGTAACCGAGCATCACTTCGGTCGGCTTCGACGCGGCGACGTTATCGCCCGGACTTGTTTGATAAAAATCCTTCAAAACCGGCGCGGATTTCCACGCTTCGTCGTCGAGTTTGCCGTCAATAACGGGCGAGGCGGTAAATTTCACGATGTCAACGGGCTTGGTTTTTTCCGGCGGCAGATTAAATTTTCTGCTGTTCTTGACCGTTACCGAATCGGCGGTTTTAGCCTCACCGGACTTTGACAATTTCGGTTCCTGCGCTTGGATCGAAACTATAAAAATTAAAGCGAGTAAAAAGACACACAGGTTTTTCATTATTTCTCTCGTCATATAAAAATTAAACTCTGAAAGGATATGCGAAGAAGGGATTCTTATCTCTGACTAAAACGCAGATTTGGTCAAGAGGTTTCAAAAAAATGTGCGAAGTTTCAAAATAAACTTTCGCACATACAACTTTTAATTTGTTTTCAAAGCGTTTGCCGTGCGAATCAAAACTTCGCCGCCGGCAGTCATATTAAACAAATAGTTCGTGCCGCCGCCGCCTATTTTCCATTTGGAAGTGTTGCGTCCGTCGCCCTGCGGTTCGAGCGCGAAACCTTCGGCGACAACTTGCTTGCTGTTCGATTCGATAGTCGCTTTTGCGTTTTCGGGCAAGGTCAAAACAATCGTGCCGTCAACTGTCTGCGCCGAAAACTTTTGGAAATCGCCTTCGAGGTTCATCGCGCCGACAGTCGTTTTGCCGTCGAACGCGCCGCGAAAACCAATGACGCGGATTCTGCCGTCGTCGCTTTTGACGCTCAGTTTTCCGTCCGAATCGCGGACGTTGATTGAATTTTCTGAGCCTTGCAAATCAATTTCTCCCGACACGCCTTCAAGTCGAATCGTACCGTTTGTGACTATTTTTAAATCGGTTTTTTTCGGCACGAAAACTTCGACGCGTGTTTGGTTAGACTCTCCAAAAACTCCGCCGCGCGTCGCCGCGTCTTCAGAAACTTTAATGCTGACTTCCGAATCGGAATTTTTCACGCTGATAGCCGAATCTTTTTCGAGTGATTTGCCCGCGCCGCGCGAGATTTTGATTATCGAATAGCTGACTTCGGATTTATCCCAGCCGCGCACCGACACTGCGCAATTCTTTGCATCAACCGACACTTTCGGCGTTCCTTTGACGACAAAAGAGCCGCTTTTTTTTTCGATTGCGGGCGAGCCGACAATGAAATATCCGTCTGACATTCGCGCCATCGCGTCTTTATACCGCGCTTCGACTTCTTTCATTCGCGCTCGCATTTCTTCTGAATTGAACATCTCCGCCTGCCGAAGTGCCTCAAAATATTTCTTGTCGAGTTCGGGTCCCATTCGTTCGATTTCCTTTTCCGCCTGCTTCAACGCATCTTCAACCGATTTGCTGATTGCTTCGTCGTCAAATTCACCGATTGGCGGTTTCGGCGCTTTCGGAGTTTTAGGTGCTTTGGGCGGTTTCGGCGGCTTCGGCGGTCTGACGCTGGAACTGTCTTCGTTGTCGGCATCGTCGTCCCAGTCGTTCTCGTTTTTCATATTCAGCAAATTGGTCGCCGGGCTAAGGTTTTTGCCGTCGTTTTTGCGCTTGACCGACAACGCGCCGTTGACGCTGTTTAAACGAATGTTGACATCGCCGCTGCCGACCTTGCCGTATAAATCACTGCCGACGTATTCGCCTTTGCGAACCGGCAGATTAAAATCGTTGGTGATTTTTCCGTTCACCGTATCGGCTTTAATCGTCGCGTTCGCGTCTGATGGAATCGTTAGATCAACCGTGCCGTTGACGGTGTTCAAAGAGATTCTGCCGCCCGCTTGCAGTTGGTCGAAGTCGGCTTTGACCGTGCCGTTAACGGTTGAAAGATTCGCCGTGCCGCGCAGATTCGTTGCGGAAACTTCGCCATTGACCGACGAGGCTTTTGTCATATTCGACGCGCCGGCAACGCTCACCGAACCGTTGACCGTTTCGATTTCGTTGAGAACGGCGGTGCGCGGAACGGTCAGCCGGTATTCGACCTGCATTTTGTTATATTTTTTTCGCTCGCCCGAACTGCGGCGTTTCCAATCGCCATAATCGGTTTCGACGCTGAAGGCATCTTGCCGCGCCTCAATTTTTACCGTCAAATCGCTCAGGCTTTCCTTCGTATCGGCGGTTTTGACGTATTCGAGCCTGACTTCGTTTTTGTCCCAAACATCAACCGCAATCGAACCGTTGACGTTTGAAACGCTGACTCTGCCGTTTGCGCTGAGCGGATAAGTCTGCTCAAATTTTTCGGTTTCGTCCGGCAGCGGTGCGACGGCAATGATTTTAGAATCTGCCGCATAATTATTGCTTGCCGGAACAGGCGCATTGCCGCTCTCGGCTGTAAGCATCAATCCGGCGAAAACTATTGTGTATAACCAAGACATGTTTAAAATTCTCCTTTTCGGGACTCGTCCGTTTTCTAATAGGAGAACACCGCACCGAAAAAGTTTGTGACAATTTTTTTAACAGTTTTTTAATGTCGCTTTGACTTCGACCTATGATAGATTATTTTTAAGTCGAATCGTTCTTCCACCATTGCCGGTTAAACTTCAACCGGAACAAATTACAACACTTTACCGTAATGCAACATCTCAAGAATTTACTTTGGGCATTTGATTTGATAGTTTTATAAATTTGATTGAGGCTATTCTACGGAGACAGGAAATGAATTTAAAACAAACTCGATTGCATATTTTGCACCAACCGAAAGATTTGGGCAAAGAAGCGACGACCGGCGTTTCTCTCCATTGTCATACCGAAAACTCTAAGGAAATGCTGGATTTCATTCCGCATTACGCCAACAAACTTCCCATTATTTCTTTTTTCTGGAATCGTGAACGCAAAAAACATCTCAAGCGACACGGCAAAGAAATTGAATTTAACGGCGCATACTGGTCGCCGCCGATGACCGCCGACGAAGTTTATTCAATCGAAAAACTGCAGATAAACGAAGTCGGACTCGAAGCCATAACTTCGATTACCGACCACGATTGCATTGACGCGAATCTGCAGATTAACAAACACACGGCGAATGAACACGCGCCGATTTCGATGGAATGGACTGTACCGTTCGAGTTCGGATTTTTCCACGTCGGCGTTCACAATTTGCCGAAAGACAGCGCCGTCGAATTGTCGAAAACGCTGCTTGATTTTACTTTCAACAAAGAAAATCATAACGCCGCAAAACTCAACGAAATGTTTGCGATGCTCCACGCGTTGCCTGAAGTTTTAGTCGTTCTCAATCATCCGTTGTGGGACATCGAAATCGTCGGCGAGGAAAAACACGCGATTCTTCTCAAAAACTTTTTGAAGGAACACGGTCGCTGGATTCACGCGCTCGAAATCAACGGTTTTCGCAAATGGTCGGAAAACAAAGCCGTCATCGAAATGGCGGAAGCATTAGGTTTGCCGATTGTCACGGGCGGCGACCGTCACGGCTGCAAACCAAATACGGTTATCAATCTGACGAACGCGAAAACCTTTGCCGAATTCGTCGAAGAAATCCGCGTTGATAAGCGCAGCGAAGTCGTTTTGATGCCCGAATACAAAGAGCCGCTGCATTCGCGCCAACTGCAATCGTTCGGCGAAATTCTGAAACATTACCCGGAATTTCCCGAGGGTCGCCAGCGTTGGTTCGACCGCGTTTATTACGATTACGATGGACTCGGACTCAGAAAACTGTCGGTGCATTGGGAATTCGGCGGACCGAAATGGCTGCAATGGGCGACCTGGACGCTCGTCAAATCGGGCAGCCCGCGCTGGCGACCGATTTTCCGCCGCGTGATGAAACGCGAAGACCACGTTCCGCGAGACGTTTCGCAAGCAGAATTTGAAACGCCCGATTTGCAGGAAATCGTGAACAGTCTGGCAAGCGGACAGGCAAAGGCAAGCTAAATTGACCGATTCAAAGTTTAAGGTTCAAAGTTCAAAGTTGATTTCAAAATTTTGAACTTTGAACCTTAAACTTTTAACTTTTTGTGAATAAGACTCTGCGCGTCGCATTTTTCCCCGATTCTTTCTCGGAAATCAACGGCGTGGCGATGACCAGCCAAAGATTAGTCGGATACGCCAAACAAAACGGCTATCCTTTTTTGTGCGTCCACGCCGGAAAGAAAACCGAAACGACGACGGACGGCAGCGTTACATATCTGTCGCTGAAACGCTCAGTCGCGGCGATAAAAATGGACGAAGATTTGGCTTACGACCCGCTTTTTCAGCGTCATACAAACCGCGTCGTTCGGGAAATCGTCCGATTCAAACCAGACGTTTTGCACATTACGGGTTTGAACGATGTCAGCATTATCGGCGCGTATCTCGCCTGGAAATTACAATTGCCGTCGGTAGGTTCGTGGCACACGAACCTACACGAATTCGCCGCTCATCGTCTTTCGAGAATGTTCAGTTTTCTTCCCGCTTCAGCGGTTTCCTCGTTGAGCAGTTTCGCCGAACGAAAAATTTTCGACGGCGCGGTTCTTTATTACAAAATGCCGAAGGTGATTCTTGCGCCGAATCAGGAATTGATTGACATTCTGGCGAAGCGAAACAATCGCAAGGTTTTGCTGATGAGTCGCGGCGTTGATACGGAAGAATTTTCTCCGGCGAAGCGAACGATTGATGACGGCGTGTTTCGCATCGGTTTTGTCGGCAGACTTCGCGCCGAAAAAAATGTGCGCTTGCTGGCTGATTTGGAAAAGAAATTACTCGCCGCCGGAAAAACCAATTTCAAATTTTTAATCGTCGGCGAAGGCAACGAACGCGAATGGCTGGAGAAGAATTTACGGCAAGCCGACTTTACCGGATTTCTCGACGGCAAGCGTTTAGCCGAAGCGTATGCTAATATGGACGTTTTCGTTTTCCCTTCAGAAAGCGACACTTTCGGCAATGTGATTCAGGAAGCGAACGCTTCGGGCGTTCCGGCAATCGTTACCAATCAGGGCGGACCGAAATTTATCG
>CBDUBY010000165.1:0-7604 GCA_965365505.1 uncultured Pyrinomonadaceae bacterium
AGAGCCGCGTCAATCGCTTTGCCCTTCGTTTCTGTACTCATTTTTACTGCTTCTCCAGCCATCTTTATGTTTTCTCCAAAATTTGTTATTTGCCATTAAAGACAATTTGAAGTGTAACACAAAAAAGCGCGTTTGTGAAATGCTGTTTCACGTATGAAACAAAAATCTTTTCTAAAACTGTGAAAAGTGTTTCATAAAGTTAATTGAAAAAACCTGGTTGTGCAAGTTAAAGCCGCGAGTTAATCAGGATTTGACTCGCGGCTTTAAGATTTGTGGCTTGTAAGTTCTGTCTTTTTATCTTACAAATGCATTTGGCGCGGGCAAGTCGTCGCTTGCGCCAAACGAAACGCCGATAAATCCAGCCGAACTTCTTTGCAGATACCAAATGCCCGCCCGGTAAATCGCCACGTCCGCTTTACCATCGCCGTCATAATCCGCCGGAACAGGTTTATCGCCTGCCGCGCCGAAAGCGATGCCGACGAATCCGAGTTGGCTGCGCTGCAGATACCAAGTGCCGCTTGATGGTCGGAACACAGCTAAATCGGTTTTGCCGTCGCCGTCGTAATCGGCAGGCACGATTAAATCTTCCGCCGCGCCGAACGCCGCGCTGACAATCTGGTTGTTCGAACTATTGATGCGATACCAGCCGCCATTTGACGGTCGATAAACCGCGATGTCGGCTTTACCGTCACCGTCGAAATCGCCGTTTGTCGGCTTGTCTTCGCTTGCGCCGAACGCAACGCCGATGAATCCAAGGGAACTTCGTTGCAGATACCAAGTTCCGTTTGAAGGTCGGAAAACGGCAACGTCGGCTTTGCCGTCGCCGTCATAATCACCGGGAACGGGAATGTCATCAGCCGCGCCGAACGACACGCCGGTAAATCCAAGCTGGCTGCGCTGGAGATACCAAACGCCCGCGCGGAATACGGCGATGTCGGTTTTGCCGTCGCCGTCGTAATCGGCGGGAACAATTTTATCGCCGCTCGCGCCAAATGCCGCGCCGGTAAATCCGCTCGTGCTCCCGCTGACATACCAAGTTCCGTTCAACGGACGGAAGACGCTTAAATCAGCTTTACCGTCGCCGTCGAAATCAGCGCCTGATGAGCCAAAACGAATTTGGTTTAGATCGAAAACATACGCCGAGCCGACATTTGATAATCCGTAAAAATCTTTACCCGGAGCACCGGCGATAATGTAGTTGCCGGAAATGTGAACGCTTTCGCCGACCTGCGCCGAGCTTTCAGGATCGAAAGCGGTTATTCGTCCGCGTTTCGTCCAGGTCAAACCCGTGCGTTGATAAACGTGAACCGCGCCGTGATTAAATAAATCGGCTGATTGATCAACAAAATTCGGTTGTCCGACGATCAGACGGTCGCCTGAAAGCGCCACGCTGCGGGCGAATTGACCGCTGATGTCGCTGTTTCCTCCGGTTTCATTTAATCGCTGCTGTTCGTTCCACACGTTTCCGCTGCGATTAAAAACATAAGCGACTCCGGCGGTAAAGTTCTGACCGACTTCTTTAAATGGAGCAGAAACGACAGCCGTGTCGTTTTCAAGCGCGACGCTGAAACCAAAACTGTCATTCGCGTTGCCGTCCGAACTGAGCAGTTTCGGCTGCTGCGTCCAGGTTGTGCCTGAGCGCGTAAAAACATACGCCGCGCCGCGATTTATTGCTCCATTCACGTCGGCAAGCGGTGCTCCGGCGATGATTGTGTCGCCTGAAATATCAAGACTCAGGCTGAAAAAATCTTGCGCCGCGCCGTCCGAAGCAGTCAATTTTTGCTGAAAAGTCCACGCGCCGCCCGAGCGCACATAAACATATACCGCGCCCTGATTCAAGTTAGAGCCGACGGTTTTATTCGACGCGCCGATGGCGAGCGTGTCGCCGGAGAGCTTAATCGAATTGCCAAAAGTTTGCAGCCGCGTATCTTCGGGCGGATCTATGCGCGAACCTTCGACCCAGTTGCCGCCCGCGCGGTTGAAAATATAAACAGCGCCGGCGGCATTGACTCCGTTCACAACTGCTCCCGGCGCGCCGACAAACATTTGATCACCCGCAATTACAGCGTCGCCGTTGCTAAACCAGGTTTGACTGTTGGTGCCGCCCGCGACGGTTAACTTACGTATAAACTGCCAATTATCGCCGACGCGCGAAAATAAAAGCCGACCCCAATTCAAACTGCCGACCAACGCTGTATCGTCTGAGATAGTGACAAAATCTCCATAACCGGAACCGTTCACTAAATCAACATTACTGATCAATGACGATTGACCGGTAACGGAACGAGCATTAAAAACGTAAGCCGCGCCGCGCGCTGAATCTTTCGACGGTGCGCCGGAAATTATTGAAGCACCGTCAAATGCCACGCTCGTTCCGAGAGCATCGGGCGCGGGATCGTTGTGCAGCAATTTGCCGGAACGCGAAAAATTGCTTCCGTTCGATCGTGTGAAAACATAAACCGCGCCATGATTGGCGATTGACCCGACGAATTCGTGCGCGGGCGAGCCGACGGCAATCGTGTCGCCTTTGATTGCGACGCTGCCGCCGAATGTGTCGTTGCGCGGCGTGGCTTCGGCGGCGGTTAATTTTTGCGATTCGGTCCACGTCGCGCCCGAACGATTGAAAACATAAGCCGAACCGACCTCGCCCATCGTTCCGACGACATCGAGCCGCGCGCCGACGATTGCCGTGTCGTTCGAGATGCCGACCGCGTAGCCGAAAGCGTCGCCGTTTGCGCCGTCGCTCGACTGTAAAATTTGCTGTTCAGTCCAGCTCGAACCACTGCGCGTAAAAATGTAAGCCTTGCCTTTTGAGTTCGGCTGTCCGGCGAGACTCGTCGCGCCGACGATAATCGAATCGCCGGAAACGGCGACGCTGTAACCGAAAAAGTCCGCAAACACGCCGTCGCTCGCCATCAATTTCGCCTGCTGCGCGAACGCGCCCGCGCCGCCCGTGCGCGTGAAAACGTAAGCCGCGCCTTGAAAGAAATTCGCGCCGTTTGTTTTATTCAGCGCGCCGACAACGAGCGTGTCATTCTCAAACGCCAGAGAATTTCCAAATAGATCACCCTGCGCGATGTCATTTGATTGCAGGGTCTGCGTTTCCGTCCAAATCGTGCCGGTTCGAGTGAAAATATAAACTTTGCCATCGCCGCGATTTTGTCCGGTCGTCGTGTTGTATCTGCCGACGGCGACAGTGTTACCGTTTATCGCCACCGAATAACCAAATTGGTCGGTTGTCGCGCCATCTGAAGGCACGAGCTTTTGCTGAAATGTCCACGCGCCCGACGAGTTACGCACATAGACATAAGCCGAGCCGCGATTCTGCAAACCTGCACCGCCCGAATTACGCGGCGCGCCGACAACCGCCGTGTCGCCGGAAATCGCTACGCTAAAGCCGTGCGAATCCTGCGCCGCGCTGTCGCTCCCGACGAGCTTGGCTTGCTGCACAAACGCAGTCGTTTGCGCTTTGCCGTTAAAAACAAATAACAAAATCGCCGTCGCGCAGAAAAATAAAAGACCGAAATTACGGGTTACAATTTTGAGTTGAATTTTAGATTGTTTCATAAATACAGATGCTTCCAAAGTTAAGATTTCGCGGGCGCAGAAGTTCACCCTCTACAAGAAATCGCAGAAAATTCGGACAAACACAGTCAAAACGATTGAGATGTAAGTTTTTTTTTGTCAAAATAAATTGAGCCTTTAAACTCCAGGCATCGAGAAAGACAATCCGACATCTAAAAAAACGAAGAAAATTCCGACAACCTAATTACTTTTAACCATCCAGATTTTGAATGCCCGAAAAAACCGACATCACGCAACTGCTCAATAAAGCACAAGCCGGCGATAAAACTGCGCTCGATGAACTGTTGCCGGTTGTCTATCAGGAATTGCGGCGCGTAGCGGGCAATCAACTGCGAGCCGAAAGGGAAAATCATACTTTGCAGGCGACCGCGCTGGTTCACGAGGCGTATCTTCGACTACTCGACCAACACTCGATTGACTGGAAAAATCGCGCTCATTTTTTCGGACTCGCGGCGGAAATGATGCGAAGGATTCTGGTTAACTATGCCATTGAGCGCAACGCGCAGAAGCGCGGCAACGGCGCGACGCGCATTGCGCTTGACGATGCCGTCAGCTACGCCGACAACGAGCGCGAGCTGGATTTGGTTCTGCTCGACGAGAATTTGAAACGGCTGGCGGAGTTTGACGCGGACGCGGCGAAAATCGTTGAACTCAGATTTTTCGGCGGCTTGACGATTGAAGAAACAGCGGAAGTTTTGGGCATTTCACCATCTACCGTCACCCGCGAATGGCGAATGGCAAAGTCGTGGCTCAAAGCGCAGTTTTGAATTTCGTTATGAATGTCGAGCGTTGGCAAAAAATCAAAAAAGTTTTTAATGAAGCGGCGGAAATGCCGCCCGACGAACGGCGGAAATTTCTTGAACAAAACTGCAACGGCGACGCAGAGATGCGCGGCGAGATTGAGAAAATGCTCGGCTTTGCCGACGATGAAAACGATGCTTTTGAAAGCAATGCTTTTGAAATTTTGGGCGGCACTCAGCCGGAAAAAATTCCCGAACGCATCGGCAAATATAAAATCTTAAAAGAAATCGGGCGCGGCGGAATGGGCGCGGTTTATGAAGGAATTTACGAAACGAAAGATTTCGCGCAGCGCGTCGCTCTGAAAGTCATCAAGCGCGGAATGGACACTGACCAAATCCTGAGCCGCTTTCGTCACGAGCAAAAAATTCTCGCCTTTTTAGTTCACCCGAATATCGCGCAGTTTCTCGACGGCGGAATGACCGACGACAATCTGCCGTTTTACGCGATGGAATTTGTGAGCGGCAAATTCGTTGACGACTTTTGCGCCGAACAAGACTTGAATCTCGACGAACGCCTGCGGCTTTTCCGTCAAATTTGTTCAGCCGTTCAATACGCTCATCAGAACTTGATTATCCACCGCGATTTGAAACCGTCAAACATTCTCGTTACAGCGGACGGCACGCCGAAGCTGCTTGATTTCGGCATCAGTAAAATTTTAACGCCCGATGCCGAGGAAAAAGTCGGCACGGCGACGCAGCTTGGAATGATGACACCGGCTTACGCTTCGCCCGAACAGGTGCGCGGGACGCGCATCGGCACGACAAGCGATATTTACAGTTTGGGCGTAATTTTATACGAACTCTTAACGGGCGAGAAACCGTATAAATTTTCCGCCAACAGCCAACTCGCCATCGAACGCGCGGTTTGCGAAAGCGAGCCGATTCGCCCGTCGTCTGTTTCAAAGCAAGAAGAGGAGAAGAGAAGAAAAGGAGAAAAAGAGAAAAAAGATTTATCGTCAATCTCCTCCACGCCTCTTGTCCTCTTCTCCTCTTCACAACTACGCGGCGATTTAGACAACATCATTCTAAAATCGCTGCGGAAAGAATCGGCAGAGCGTTACGCTTCGGTGCAGGAATTTTCCGAAGACATTCGCCGGTATTTGGCAGGCTTGCCGGTGATGGCGCGACCGCACACGCTTTCTTATCGCGCTTCAAAATTTATCCGCCGCAATCGCGCCGGAGTCGCCGCCGCCGCGCTGGTTTTTCTTTCCCTGTGCGTCGGAATCACGGTCGCGGTTTGGCAGGCGCACCGCGCCGAGCAGCAGCGCACGCTCGCTGAAAAACGATTCGCCGATGTGCGGCAACTGGCTAACAACGTCGTCTTTAAATATCACGATGCGATTGCCGATTTACCCGGCTCGACTGCCGCGCGTGAGATGCTCGTTACCGACGCGCTCGCCTATCTTGACCAGTTAGCCGCAGAAACGGCGGGCGACGCGGACTTGCAAAAAGAACTCGCGCTCGCTTATTTGAAGATGGGCGACGTGCAGGGAAAAATGTATGCCGCGAACGTCGGCAACACGGAAGGCGCGCTTCAGAGTTACCGAAAATCAATCGAGCTTTTTGAAGCGGTTATTAAAAACAAACCCGCCGACATCGAAGCCAAAGACAATCTGATTCAAGCCTACGACAATCTCGCTTTTGTGTTGATGCGTTCCGACAGCGGACGCGGCGCGCCGGAGTTGGTCGAAAAAGCGTTGCGGCTTTACGAAACGATTCCGAAAACCGAAATTAACAATCACGCCAGAACTTTGAAATTGATTGATTTGCATCTGCGCTACGGCGACACAAAAAGCGGCAACCGCGTCGAAGCACTTGCCGAACGACAAAAGGCGTTGCGCCTCGTCGAAGAAATCCCGACTTCCGGCACTTTAGACGATTACGAAACATTTAAAGCGGCGGCGCGAATCAACCAACGCATCGGCACAGACTATTACTGGCTCGGTAAAAAAGCCGAAGAAGACGGCGACCTCGATACGGCGAAAACACATTTCACGTCGTCGCTGGCTTTTCAGGAAAAATCGCATCAGGCGAGCGAGCGAATGTTCGCGCTCGCGCCGGAAAAACCCGAAAGTCTTCGCTATCTGGCGGCAGCTTTCGGCAACTCGGCGGAATCATTAGCCGTCAATAATCGCACCGATGAAGCGCTGGAAATGACGAAACGGTTTCTGGCACTTGTCGAAGAATCTTTACGCGCCGACCCGAACAATCGCGAAACGCAGCTCAATTTATCAAACGTCAACGAAGTTTTCGCCAACATTTATCTGCGGCGCGGCGACGACGCGCAGGTGATAAATTATACGCAGAAGGCTCTGGCAATTGACGAAGCGATCTACCAAGCCGACCGCCAAAACATGGAAGTTTGGGGGCGCATCATCGAACGCCATCAGTTGTTAGCAGAAATTTACGCAAAGCGCGGTGAAACGGAACAGGCGGAATTTCATCGGCGGGCAATCGAAAAAGTGAGAAAGTGAAAAAGTGAAAAAGTTTTCAGTCCGAAGATTTCAACTTTTTCACTTTTTCGCTATCCAACTTTTAGCCTTTAATTATCTTCTTCGTCGCCGTCTTTGCCTTCTTTCACTTCTTTCTGTTCCGGCTTGTCAACGATGTTGTAAGCGGACAATTTGCCTTTTTTCATATTGAACAGCCGACCCGAAAGTTCATCAACTTCGTAATCCGGCGTTTTATCGTCAAATATAATCTGCCGTTCACCGTTGCCGTTCAGCATATTCACGCCGATTAAACCCGAACCCGAATCGTCATCGCCTTTGATTTTCGTTAAAACGTAATAGATATTTCCGCTCTGTTTCGCCGCGCTGTATTTTTTGCCCATATACTGCTGATACGCGGTCATCAAATTTAAAAACTGCTGGTTCTGTTCAAAGGAGCGGTTGTAGTCGCCGTTTTGCGCGTGCTGCGCTTCGGTCGCTTCGGAGATAAGAGCCGCCGTAATGGTCAGCGCGGTCATCACGATTTGTTCCCAACCGCTGATTCCCGGCGCGGCGTATTTGTTTGACCACGCGATTTCTTTAGTCGCCGGGTTAAAGGCAAGCAAATGCTGTTTGCCGCGAACGACGACCGTACCGTTTTCCTGACGCACAAGCGAAATTGGTTCGTCGGTTCGCTTCGCGCCTTTTTTGAATGCGCCGCCAATGCCGCCGAACGCAATCGCGCCGACTTTGCTGCCGACATCCATCGCGCCTAAAGAGCGTTTGAATT
>CBDUBY010000166.1:0-7594 GCA_965365505.1 uncultured Pyrinomonadaceae bacterium
TAAACTTTAATTTCTTCGCGCAGAGCGCGTTTGAGAATCTTGCCCGTGCCGCCGACGGGCAATTCGCTGCGAAATTCGACGTAGCGCGGATATTTATTCGCCGCAAACTGCGTTTTGCACCATTCGATAAATGTTTCTTCGGTCAATTCCGCGCCCTGTTTCGGCACGACGACGGCTTTTACTTCTTCGCCCAAACGCTCGTCGGGAACGGCGATGACGGCGACCAGCGAAACGCCTTGATGCGTCATCATCACTTCTTCGAGTTCACGCGGGTAGATGTTGTAGCCGCCGCGCAGAATCATATCTTTTTTGCGGTCAACGACCGACAAATAACCGTCCGCGTCCACGATGCCGATGTCGCCCGAATGAAACCAGCCGTTTTTGAACGCTTCAGCGGTCGCGTCGGGTCGCTTGTAATAACCTTTCATCACGTTCGCGCCGCGAATGCAGATTTCGCCGCGCTCGTCTGCTGCGACTTCGTTATCATCGTCGTCCACACATCGAACTTCCACACCGAAAATCGGCTGTCCGACTGTTCCGGGTTTTGACGGTCGCTCGAAATGGTTGAACGTGGCGAGCGGCGAAGTTTCCGACAAGCCGTAACCTTCGAGCACGCGCACATTGAAAACTCGTTGAAATTCCATCATCACTTCGACCGGCATCGGCGCGCCGCCGGAAGTGCAGACTTTCATATTCCTGGTGATGGTCGTCAAATCGTAGCCGGTTTCCTCGACGTAGCGGAGCAACGCCCAATACATCGTCGGCACGCCGACCCAGAAATTCACGCGCTCGCGCTCCATCGTTTCAAGTGTCGTTTGCGGCTCAAATCTGGGCAGCAGCACAACACGATTGCCGCCGTAAAGATTCGTGTTCATCTGGCACGTCTGCGCGGTCGTGTGAAACAGCGGCAGAGTTATCAAGCAGGTTTTCTGCTCGCCGTCGGTGAAATCCAAAACCGGCAAATGAATGCCATACATCGTCGTCACGTTCGACATTAAATTCGAGTGCGTCAGTTCCGCGCCCTTCGGCTGTCCGGTCGTGCCGGATGTATAAAGAATCGCGCACGTATCGTGCGGCGCGGTCGGAAATGTGTCGAATGTTTCCGGCTGATTCTCGGTGATTTCCGTCAAAGTTTTCGCATTTTCAATCGGCGACGCGGCGAGCGGGTCAATCGTCATCACGATTAAATTTTCGCACGTTTCAACCTGGTCAAAACCTTCCTTAACGGTTTCGGCGAGCGGCAATTCGTTCGTGCCTTCAAAAACGAAAACGGCTTTCGCGTCCGAATCCGCCAGGTGATAAGCGATCTCGCGCGATTTGAAAAGAATACTGAGCGGCACGACCGCCGCGCCCGCTTTCATAATCGCGTAATAAACAATCGGGAAAAACGGCAGGTTCGGACAGCACAAGGCGACTTTATCGCCGTGTCCGATTTGCATTTCGACAATCGCGTTCGCCACGCGGTTCGACAGGCGATTTAATTGCCCGAACGTGAAACGCATTTCATTCCAAACAATCGCCTCGCGGTCAGGCGCGAGCCGCGCGTGATGCTCGATAATCGAAGCCAGATTCAACGTCGTTGCAGCGTAATCCATTTTTTAACTTCCACTTTATTCAGAATTTCCGGTGCTACAAAATTAACATATTTTCGGGCGGTAAATCCAAAATTAAACCGTCATTCCGCCGTCCACAACAATCGTCTGCCCCGTGATATAACTCGAAGCATCCGAAGCAAGAAAAACCGTCGCGCCTTTTAATTCGCCTTCCTCGCCGATGCGCGGAATGACGTTCGTTTCCTGAATCTGCCGCTCGTAAATATCAATGACTTTATCGGCAAGCCGCGAATGAAAAAAGCCCGGCGCAATCGCATTAACGCGAATTCCCTTTCGCCCCCAACTCGCCGCAAGCTCGCGCGTCAAGCCGATCAAACCGGCTTTGCTCGCCACGTAACCGGCGTAAAAAGGTCCGTTCGCGCTCGACGAAAGTCCGGCAATCGAAGCGATGTTGATTATTGAGCCGCTTCTGTTTTTCAGCATCTCGCGCCCGACCGCTTGCGCGAACAGAAAACAGCCGGTCAGATTTACGTCAATCACTTTCTGCCACTGCGCGAGCGGCATTTCTTCGGGCATCGCGCCCCACGAAATTCCGGCGTTGTTGATTAAAATATCAACGCGCCCGAATTTTGAAACGCATTCGTCAACGACTGCCTGCACGTCTTCGGCTTTTGAAACGTCGCCGATTTTTCCCTCGGCGCGGAAATCTCGCGCGCGAAATTCCGTCAAAGTTTCGTTCAGCCATTCTTCGCGGCGGGCGCACAGCATCAAATTCGCGCCCGCTTCCGCCAAGCCTTCCGCCATTTCTTTGCCGATGCCGCGCGAGCCGCCCGTGACAATCGCCGTTTTGCCGGTCAAATCAAACAGTTCTTTAATAGTTTTCGCCATAATTTATTGTCCACAGATGCACACAGATTAACACAGATTTTAAGAAAAATTTATTCGTGTCCGGCTGCGTTTGTCGGCGAACAATTTCCTATTCGTTTTCCGCTGCGGTGGCGCATTGGGTTAAAATAATTCGATGAATCAAAAATCGGCGACACCGAAAGACGCGGCGGCAGTCATTTTATTAAACCAGACGGGTGAAGAAGTTTTATGGGCGCGGCGAAATCCGCAACTCGCTTTTTTAGGCGGCTGGCACGCCTTTCCCGGCGGGAAATTAGAAGCCGGCGACGCGCTTGTCCGAGTCGAGAATTGTGCAGACACGCAGCTCGAAAAATTTATCGTCTGCGCCGCACGCGAAGTCTTTGAAGAAGTCGGCGTTTTGCTGGTTCGAGGCGGCGACAAATTAACAAAAGGTCAACGCGCCTCAATCCACGACGATTTGATTTCCGGCAGAATGACTTTCGCCGAAATTCTCGCGCATTGGAATTTACATATAGACGCGCGAGATTTTTTTTACACGGGCTTTTGGACGACTCCGCAATTTTCGCCGGTGCGCTTCAAGACAAGATTTTTTCTCGCGGTCTGTCCTTCAAAGCAAACGCCTTACGCGGCGATTTCCGAACTCGAAAAAGTCGAATTCATCCGACCGCAAGACGCGCTCGAAAGATGGCAGCACTCGGAGGTTTTAATTTCCCCGCCGGTTTTAATTTCGCTCAAAACTTTAGCCGAAAAAAGCCCTGAATCCGAAATCCAAAGTTCAAAGTTGATAGCCGAAACGCTTCTCAAAAACGCGCTCGCCGCTGACGGAGAAATCCGTTATATCGAATTCAATTCGCGCGTTTTGTGTTTTCCGCTCGCCACTGAAACTTTGCCGCCCGCGACGCACACGAATTGTTTCATCGTCGGGCGCAAAAAGTTTGTCATAATTGACGCGGCGTCAAGGAACGAATCGGAGCAGAAAGATTTGCACCGACTCGTTGATTCGTTCATCGAAAAAAATTACGATTGTCAGGCGATAATCACCACGCATCTGCACTCAGACCATTACGGCGGCGAGTCAGTTTTGCAAACTCATCTGCGCGAAAAATTCAATTTGGAAATTCCGCTCGCCGCGCACCGATTGACGACAAAAAGTTTGGCGGGAAAAGTTGAATTTCAAAGGTTCATCACGGACGGCGACGCATTCGATTTAGAAGACGCAGACGGAAAATCTTTTCGATTAAACACGCTGCACACGCCCGGACACGCTCGCGGATTGCTGGCGTTTTACGACGAAGAATCAGGCTTTTTGCTGTCGGGCGATAACGTCATCGGTTCGGGTTCGGTGGTCATCGCGCCGCCCGAAGGCGATATGAAAATGTATCTCTCGTCGCTCGAACAGTTGAAAAATTTGCCGAATTTACGTTTCCTGTGCGGCTCGCACGGCGCGGCGGTTTTCGACGCGAAAGGGAAAATCGAAAGTTACATCGCGCATCGGATTGAAAGAGAAAAACAAATCGTTGCGGCGATTGCCGACGGCGCGAAAACTCCGCGTGAAATTGTCGAGCGAGTTTATACAGATGTTTCGCCCGCGCTTCACGCGCTCGCCGAAAAATCGGTGGCGGCGCATTTGGAGAAAATTCGAGAAGATTTTTAGCCACGAGCAAACACGAAACGAAATAAATTCAAAAAAACTGTTTGTGCATTTTCGCGTTTGTTCGCGGCTAATCTTTTCCGGTTTGCAAAACCAGTCGAAACGGAAAGCATCTTTTCACCGAGAAACTTTCAAGCCGCGCCTCGTCTGCCAATCGTTTTAATTCATCCGGCTTAAACGCTCGTAAAACTGAAAGCGAACCGTCTTCGCGCACGAGCGAACTGATACGAAACGCCGAACAAAAAACTTTGTAAAGAAAGTATGCCGCCGCGTGACGATGAAGGTCAATCACAATGATTCGGCGACGAGCAACGCGGCTCAGTTCCCTTAAAATTTTCGTCACATCTTCATCTGTAAAATGATGCGTGAACAACGAACAAATCGCGTAATCGAAAGCGTCGTCGGCAAACGGCAAATGAAAAGCGTCGCCGCGCACCGATTCGATTTCACGAAAATCTTTTGATTCTTCCCGAATCGCGCGAGCCGAGCGCGCATTTAATTCCAAACCGAAAAGTTTTGTTTTTCTATTTTGCCGATTAGCGAAATCGGCAATCGTACGAAGCAGTTCGCCCGAACCCGCGCCGACATCCAGCACGGAAAATCCAGGCAAGTTTTTTGTTTTAACTTCTTTAAGAAGCGTTTTTCGCAGGGCGCGATTGTCGCCGAGAACGCGGTTGATAAAACTTATCTCACGCAAAAATCGCTCGTATTCTTCGGATGTGTAATCGCCCGTGTCAATGCGTTCGAGTTGGTAACTGCGCTTTTGAAACATTAAACAGACTAAACGAAAAAATCGGCGAAACGTCAAGCCGGATTTCCGCCCCGCATTTATCTTTCCGCGTAGAAAATGTATAAAACAATTGATGGAGATCAGTTCAAAAATTTTGTCGGTTGCTGTGGGCGGCGCGTTCGGCGCGCTGCTGCGTTACCTGATAAACATTTCGCCGCTTGCCGCACTGTTTGAAAAATTCCCGTTTCCGACATTTTTTATCAACGTCACCGGCGCGTTTCTGATCGGTTTTCTGAGCATTATTTTTACCGAAAGATTTCCGGCAAACGAAAATTTGCGCCTCGCCGTTACTGTCGGATTTCTGGGCGCGTTCACGACATTCTCGACCTTTGAAATGGAAATTTTCGACCTCGTGCGCGACAGATATTTTGTAACAGCTTTTCTGTATTTTATACTGAGCGCATCAATCGGATTCCTCGGCGTGACGGCGGGCATTTGGCTGGCGAAGAAATTTTAACCGGCTGACATCCAAATAAATTCAGAATCAATATGCGTCTATCCGTATAAATCTGCGGTTAAATTTTTTCGTGCCGCTTTTACCGTTTCAACCGCTTTCTGAACGGTGTTATCCAAAGCGGTCAGATGTCCCATTTTGCGCCCGCGTCTGGCTTCCGCTTTTCCGTAGAGATGAAGTTTGACATTTTTGTTTCCGAGCGCACGGGCAAAATCCGGTTCGCCCGTTTCCCACAAATCGCCGAGCAGATTTGCCATCGCCGTCGGTCGAAGAAACTCGGTCGAGCCGAGCGGCAAACCGCAAACGGCGCGAAGCTGCTGCTCGAATTGATTGGTCACGCAGGCATCAATCGTCAGATGTCCCGAATTATGCGGGCGCGGCGCGAGTTCGTTGACGAGAAGTTTTCCGGTTTTCGTCAGAAAAAATTCGACGGTCATCACACCGACGACCGCAAGCGTTTCCAAAATGCCGCGAGCGATTTCGACCGCTTCACTTTGAACTCGTTCGGAAACAATCGCGGGCGCGAAAGAAACGTCTAAAATATGATTCACGTGCCGGTTTTCAATCGCGCCGTAATGAACAAAATTTCCCTGCGCGTCACGCGCCGCGACGACGGAAATTTCCTTTTCAAAATCTACAAACGCTTCTAAAACGGATTCCTGACAATTCAGATTTTCAAAAGCATCGCTCGCGTCCGCCGCCGATTTTATCCGCGCCTGACCTTTGCCGTCGTAACCGAATCCGGCAGTTTTCAAAATGGACGGCGTGCCGATTTCCCGAACGGCTTCCTCCAAATCTTCGATTGTTTTAATAAGGCGAAATTCGGTGACGGGAAAGCCGTTCGATTGCAGAAAAGTTTTTTCGCGCAGACGGTTTTGCGCGATGTGCAGAACTTCGCCCCGCGGGTGAACCGGCGCGAATCGCGCGGCTGTTTCGGCGCAAATGGACGGCACGTTTTCAAACTCGAATGTCACTACGTCAACGCTTCGTGCGAATTTTTCCACCTCGTCCAAATTTTCGTATTCGGCGACAATTTCCGAATCGGCGATGTGTCCGGTCGGCGTGTGGCGGTCGGGTGAAAAAGTGTGAATTCGATAACCCATTCGTCTGGCTTCGACGGCGAGCATTCGCCCCAACTGCCCGCTGCCGAAAACGCCGATAATCGAGTTTGGATAAAATTGCCGCATAAAAAAATGGAAAACCGAAAATTCGATTTTCCATTATCCGTTTAGTTCCGTGAAAAAAGCAAAAATCAATTCAAATCAAATAGCAGAAATTCCGTTTCATCGGCGAGCGATTTGATTTTTAAAATTGCTTCGTCGCTGATTGCCGCGCCGTCGCTCACATCCAAAACTTCGCCGTTCAAATCGAGCGAACCTTTGACGACTTGGAGCCAGGCGTGACGATTTTCCGCGAGCGTGTGCGAAACCGCCTCGCCGTTTGCCAGAATCGAACTATAAAGTTTCACATCTTGATTTATTTTTACTGAACCATCGTCGCCGCCGCGCGAGGCGACTAATTTTAATTTGCCTTTTTTCGTTTCGGGCGCGAAATATGTTTGCTCGTAACCGGGCGTTAAGCCGTCCTTTTCCGGCAAAATCCAAATCTGGTAAAGATGGACTTTTTCAATTTCCGACGGATTGAACTCGCTGTGCTGAATTCCCGTTCCGGCAGTCATTCGCTGAACTTCGTGTGGTCGCAAAACTTCTTCGCCGCCGGTCGAATCTTTGTGCGCCAATGCTCCTTGCATTACATAAGTAATGATTTCCATATTGGCGTGTCCGTGCGTTCCGAAACCTTGATTTGCCGCGACCCAATCTTCGTTTATCACGCGCAGATTGCGAAATCCCATAAACTTTGGGTCGTAGTAATTATTAAAAGAAAATGTATATTTCGTGTCGAGCCAGCCGTAATTTCCGCCGCCGCGCTCGTCGCTTCGTCTGATGTTTATCATTCTCAATTTCCTCCTCGTTCTTGTTGAAACATTTATAGAATACAAGGAAAACGCGCGTTTGTAATCATCATTCACGGTGAAGTTTTTCTCATCAATTCGGGTGAAGAATTCAGTCGCGAACAAACACAAAAGAACAGGAAAATAATTCTAAACTCATCTTAAAATTTTGCTTTTTTATGTTTCTTTCATCTTTGTTCGCGGCTAATTTTTTATGAATCAATTCGCACCAGACCGCGTTTTATCGCCAGCGTCGCGGCAGAAGTTCTGTCGGACACGCCGAGCTTTTCAAAAACGTTTTTGACGTGCGTTTTGACCGTATTCTCGC
>CBDUBY010000167.1:0-7554 GCA_965365505.1 uncultured Pyrinomonadaceae bacterium
AGCCGAATTCGCCTTATGCCGCGTCGAAAGCCGCCGCCGAACACTTCGTCCGCGCCGCTTTTGAAACTTTCGGCGTTGACACGATAATCACGCGCTGCGGTAACAATTACGGGCAGCGGCAATTTCCCGAAAAACTGATTCCTTTAATGATCGCCAATGCGATGCGCGATGAGCCTTTGCCGGTTTACGGCGACGGCAAAAACGTGCGCGACTGGATTTACGTCGAAGACCACGCGCGGGCAATCTGGCTCGCCTTTGAAAAAGGAAAATCAGGCGAAAGCTACAACATCGGCGCCAGAAACGAGCGACAGAACATCGAAGTCGTCAAATCGATTCTCGACGCGCTCGGCAAACCGCACAGCCTGATAAAATTCGTTGACGACCGGCTCGGACACGACCGCCGCTATGCGATTGACGCGAGCAAAGTCGAAACCGAACTCGGCTGGCTGCCCGAAACGACCTGGGAAGACGGCTTGCAGCAAACGATTCGCTGGTATAGCGAAAATCAGGATTGGGTCAACCGCATCAGAAACGGCGCGTATCGGGATTATTATAAAAATCACTACGGAATGGAAGTCGGCGCGAAATAAATTTATGAAGGTTCTCATCACCGGCGCAAACGGAATGGTGGCGAAAGCGACGATTGATTATTGCCGCACAATCGGCGATGAAGTCGTCGCCGTGACGCGGCAGGAGTTGGATATTTCTGCTCGAATAAATGTTCGTGAGATATTCGAGCGAGATAGATTCGATGCGGTAATAAACTGTGCAGCTTATACAGATGTTGACGGCGCGGAAACGAATGAAGAGAAATGTTTTAAGGCGAATGCGATAGGCGTTGAAAACCTCGCGCTGTTCGCCAAAAAAATTGACGCGGCTTTCGTAACGATTTCGACCGACTACGTTTTTGACGGTGCAAACACTGGTTTTTATACGCAGCGCGACACGCCGAATCCGATAAGTCTTTACGGCGAATCGAAACTAAGCGGCGAAATTCTGGCGCGAAATGCTTACGGGCGTTCAATCATCGTGCGTTCGGGCTGGATTTACGGCGCGGGCGGCACGAATTTTTTAAGCGTGATGAACCAACTTCTCGCTGACGGAAAAACGATTAAGGCGATTTCCGATTCGTTCGGCACGCCGACTTTCGCCGGAGATTTAGCCCGAAGATTGCGCGAGTTAGCCGCGCTCGATTTACCCAATGTTTATCACGTCACCAATGCGGGCGAAGGTACGAGTTATGCGGGCTTTGCGCGAAAGATTTGCGAAATCAAAGGTTACAACCTGAATTTACTGGAGAGCGTTTCGGTTAATGATTTGAAGCGACCCGCGCCGCGTCCAATCAGCTCAAAGTTGGCTTGCCTGTTCAGCGAAAAATTCGGACTCGCACCGCTGCCCGATTGGGAAACGGCACTCACAAAGTTCGTGAAGTAAAAAGGTAAAAGATAAAAGGCAAAAGAAAAGAGCCGCCCGCAATAAACGAAAATGTTTATCAAGGATAGGTCTTTACTTTTGCCTTTTACCTTTTTAGTTTTGCCTTTTTTCGTTTTCGTGTTCGGTGAAGACAATATCGTCTTCGAGCCACGGAGTCGAATCGTCTTCGTCCTCTTTGCTCGGTGCGTAATAATTGTAAGAATAGCCGTAACCGTAGTAGCTGTATTCGAGCGAACTCGCTTTGATGCCGTTCAACACCACGCCGTAAATTCTGGCTCCGATGCTGCCGAGCCGCTGTTTGAAGCGGCGCGTCAAATAAATCGAACTCTTTCCGGCAAGCGTCACTAAAACAACACCGTCAACAATCATCGAAAGAACTGCCGCATCGGTGAAAAAGACCGACGGCGGCGAGTCAATAATGATGTGCTTGAAATTGCCGCGCAAAAACTGGACGAGATTTTTCATCTCGTTCGAGCTTAGAAGTTCAGCCGGATTCGGCGGAATCGGACCGCTCGTGATGATTTTCAAATTCGGCAATCCCTGACAGGTTTGCAGCAAACTGTCAGGCTGTTTGTCGCCCGACAGATAGCTGGTGATGCCGTGAACGTTCGCCACGCCGAAATGTTTGTGCAGACGCGGACGGCGCAAATCGCAATCAATGATAACGACATCCGCGCCCGATTGCGCGAGCGTGATTGCCGTGTTGATGGCAGTCGTCGTTTTGCCTTCGGCGGGCTGCGAAGAAGTTATCAGAATCGTCTGCGGCGGTTTTCCGGCAGACGAAAATAAAAGCGACGTTCGTAGATGGCGATAGGCTTCAGCCATCGCCGAACGGTTGTCTTCAAGTGCCACCAAAGCCGTTGAACCGTTGCTTGCTTCGCCGGTTTTGCCGGGCAAAAGGCTGAAATTTCCTCTGCGCCGGTCAACGTCGGTCGTATGCGGAATCAGCGCGAGCGTCGGCAAACCGAGATGTCTGCCAATGTCGTCGGAAGTTTTAATCGAGTCGTCCAAGTAGTCGAGCAGAAACGCCAGACCGATGCCCGCCGCCAGCGAAATCAAAAAAGCGATGAAAATGTTTCGGGTTCGATTCGGACCGATTGGCGAACCCGGCGTGACGGCGTGACTTGTGATTGAGATATTCGTCGGCTGTTCGCTGCTGATGGTTAATTCGAGCTGCTTTTGTCTTTGAACGTAAGTATCGAGTAAGCCGCGATTGGTTTCGATGCCTCGCTTGAGCGTCGTCAACTGCGTTTCCGCCTGCCCTTGCACATTGGCAACCGACATCTGATTCATATACGTCGCACGAAGCTGATTTTCGCGGTTCTGCGCCGATTCAAGCTGCGAGCGCAAACCGACGAGCGCGCCGCTAATCGCGTCCTTTTCGATTTTTCTCTGATCGCGCTCGATGATTTGTGAAACTTCCTTTTCGGTTTTTTCTTTGGTTTCTTTCAGTTTGCCGATTTGCTCGTCCTTTTCTCTAACCGCAAAATACTCCGGCGTATATTTGACCAGCAACTGCGCCTTTTCGGTTTCCGCCTGGCTGATTTGTTTATCAATGTCCCGAATCGTATCTTGCAGTTTAGCTTTGCGTTCGGTGTTGATGCGAACCGTTTCCTGATAAATGCGGCTTTCGTTCAAATCGGGAATACTCGTGCCTTCGCCGCGCTCGTTGGCGCGAATGGCGGTGTTGTAGCGGGCTTCGATTTTGCGCCGCTCGTCAATCGCCGCCAGCCATTGATTGCTCAGGTTTTGCAGAATGCCGGCTGACAATTCGCCGCCTTTTTCCTGAAGCGGCAGATTGCTCGACCGCTGAAAATTGATAAGTTCGACTTCCTGCCCGCCGATAGTGGCTTTTAGTTCTTCGATTGATTTGGTTAAATCTTCAAAAGCCTTTTTACTGCCTTCGGTTTCACGTTCAGCGTCCTGCTTTTTGAAAAGTTCGCTGACCATATCGGCGGTTTTCGCCGCCAGAGCCGGATTTGTGCTTTTAACCGATATATTTACCAGGTTGGTTTTTTCGGTTTGCCCGACAGTCAAACCGCCGAGCAGAATTCCCGCATAGCGTTCGGCTCGTTGTTCTTCTTCAGGCGTGAGCGTTATTTTTCCGCTGTTTTGGTTGGCATCAATTTCCGTCAAAACCGGCAAGGACGATTCTTTATTCTGTGGCGCTTTTTCGCTCGAAAACATCGAGCGCAGCGTCGAAAGAAATCCGCGACTTTGATTGTCAAACAAATTCGGGTCGCGGTGCAGATTCAAATTGATGACTACATCGCGCATCAATTCCGGGTTCTGGAGAAGTCTTAATTGCGTATTATAATAATTTATATCGTTCCCAAAATTGATATTGATGGCTTCTTTGGACTGCACCTTCGGCTTGCGCGGCTCAATCATCATTTCCGTCGTCGCCTGATAAACGGAAGGCTGCCGATACATATAAAAAGCGACGACGGCAGTAGTCAAAATCGTCATCGCCAAAATTACCGGCAGCCGTTTATAGACGACCAGAAAATACTCGCGAAAAGAACGCTTTTCGTCAAATTCCTCGTCGTAAAAAGGCGCGTAATTCGCCGGTTCGTTTTGATTTGCCGTCGGCTGCAAGTTTCCGACGTTCGGTAAAGGCAGCAATCTCTCGTTTTTTTCCATACTTCTCGTTTCCCGGATAATTAATTTGCCGGAAGTTTGTGAAGGCAAACTTGCTTTTTAGAGTATCCGGTAAAATTATCCTGCAGAATTCGCTTAATTCCTTGAAAAATATACACTTTTTTTTCGCCTATAGCAAAAACGTCAGGCTTTCCGGCATCAGTGATTTTGTTACGCCTCCGACGAAAATGGTATATTTTTCTTTAATAAAAAATTGATAATTTTTGTGATAATTATTCATCTAAACTTATATGACAGGAACTTCTATAAACCAATTATCTCCGACCGGCAGTTTAACCGATTACAATTTTAATTTAGGTATCCCGGGCTATAAATATTCAGACCTTTATGATGCGGTGAAACTTCGTGAGATTGCCGAAAAGTTTTATGACGAGGTGCGCGAGGCGAACCCGATTCTTTCCGATGCGCTGACCAAATATATCGAAAATCGCGGCGCGGGTTACGAGCCGAAAGTTCAATCGAAAATTCTGACCGATGCCGCGCCGTATCTGTCGGATTTCGTCGCCCGAATGTTCGGCGTTGGCGGCAAGCGCGAGGATTTGCAAAACGAAATTCTCAAGCAAAATCCGGTTTGGGCGTATAAATTTTTCGTCCAACGCCGCGCAATTAAAAAGTTTTCGGCGGAAACAATCGTTGATTTTAACGAAGCGGAATTGACGCGGGCTTTGACCGAACTCAAAAACGCGGTGTTCGATGAAACCATAATCTACGACGAGGAATTGTCAGTGGCGTTCATCACTCAAAAGCTGACGGAAGCCGAAGAAGCATTGACGAAAAATCTGGAAATCACGCCCGATGTTCAAAAAACACTCAACAAAATCAGTCAGGCTTACGACCGATTGAAAGACAAAACTTTCGGCGCGGTTTTCTCGCGCTTCGTCCTTGAAACCGAAGGCGCGGGCGAGATTGTGCAAGTCAAAGCCGTCCTGCATCTGCTCGAAGCGTGGTCGGCGATTCAATTCTTCGGTAAAAAGAAACGCTGGCATTCGATGAAAACTCCGCACGGGCTTGATTATCAAAATCTCGTTCACCTGATTCACCCGAAAGCGGATTTGCCCGAACTGCTGCACGGCGCGACCGAAGAGATGCGCCGCCGCGACGGTTTTAAATTAACTGACGATAGAGGAACGCAGCGCGACGCGCTTTACGAAGTTGATTATTGTTTGATTTGCCACGAGCGCGAAAAAGATTCCTGCTCGACCGGCTTGCACGAAAAAGACGGCGCGGCGAAACGCAATCCGCTTGGAATCAAACTCGAAGGCTGTCCGCTCGACGAGAAAATTTCTGAGATGCACCTGTTGAAAAGGCAAGGCGATTCGATTGCGTCTTTGGCACTCGTCACGATTGACAATCCGATGTGCGCCGGAACGGGACACCGAATTTGCAACGATTGTATGAAGGGCTGCATTTTCCAAAAGCAAGACCCGGTGAACATTCCGCTGGCGGAAACCGCGACTTTGACCGATGTTTTGAATTTGCCTTACGGTTTTGAAATTTACAGCTTACTGACGCGCTGGAATCCGCTGAACGCGAAACGTCCATACGCTCTGCCGTATAACGGGAAAAACGTTCTCGTCGTCGGTTTAGGTCCGGCTGGTTATACGCTCGCGCATTATCTTCTAAACGAAGGTTTCGGTGTCGTCGGCGTGGACGGTTTGAAAATCGAGCCGATGACCGATGAAATCACGGGCAAAAATGGAAAAATCTGTCCGCGTCCGGTGAAAAATATCAGTGATATTACCGATGAATTAGATGAAAGAATTCTGTCGGGTTTCGGCGGCGTTTCCGAATACGGAATTACGGTGCGCTGGGACAAAAACTTTTTGACGATGCTCCAGTTGATGTTGACGCGCCGCAAAAGATTTCGCGCTTACGGCGGCGTTCGATTCGGCGGCACGTTCACGATTGAAGATGCGTGGTCGTTCGGCTTTGACCACATTGCGATTGCGACCGGCGCGGGTCGTCCGACGATTGTGCCGATGAAAAATAATTTGATTCGCGGCATTCGTCAAGCGTCGGATTTTCTGATGGCTTTGCAATTAACCGGCGCGTTCAAAAAAGACACGCTGTCGAATTTGCAGGTTCGCCTGCCTGCCGTTGTCATCGGCGGCGGTTTGACGGGCGTTGATACGGCGACCGAGATTTTTGCTTATTATCCGGTGCAGGTCGAAAAGATGCTGGAGAAATTCGAGCAAATTTCCTCTGAGTTCGGCGAAGAAGCGGTTTGGGCGAAATTCGATGATGAAGAAAAGAAAGTTTTTGGCGAATTTCTCGTTCACGGCAAAGCCGTCCGCGCTGAAAGAGAGCGTGCTGAAGAAATCGGAGAACAGCCGAACTTCGTGCCGCTCGTGCAAAGTTGGGGCGGCGTGTCGCTCGTTTATCGCAAGCGTCTTCAGGATTCGCCCGCTTATCGCCTTAACCACGAAGAAGTTCAAAAGGCACTCGAAGAAGGCATCAATTTCGTCGAATGTATGAATCCGATGGAAGCCGTGCCGGACGAATTCGGCGCGGTCAACGCGTTGATTTTCGAGCGTCTGAATTACGTCGCGGAAACTGGAAAATTTGAAAATACAGGCGAGCGCGTTGAGTTTCCAGCCAGAACAGTTTGCGTCGCGGCGGGAACTTCGCCGAACGTGATTTACGAAAAAGAGAAGCCGGGAACTTTCAAAATGGACGAATGGCGACAATTTTTCGAGCCGCACGAAGTTCAGAAAAACGGCGACGGGAATTTTCACGCCGTCGAGTCGAAAAACGGATTTTTCACGTCATACGAACACGACGGAAAATTTATCAGCTATTACGGCGACAACCATCCGCGTTACGCCGGAAACGTCGTCAAAGCGATGGCTTCGGCGAAACACGGTTACGAAAAAGTCGTCGAGATTTTCGCCGACGAATTAGCGACGCGCGGAACATTGCCGCAAGAGAAACGAGATGAAATTTTCGATAATCTCGAAGCCACGTTGGACGAACAGCTTCGCGCTTACGTCGTCAAAATTGACCGCTTAACGCCGACGATTATTGACGTTATCGTCAAAGCTCCGCTGCAAGCCAGAAAGTTCGAGCCGGGACAATTTTATCGTCTGCAAAACTTTGAAACGTCTGCACCGATCGTCGAAGGAACGCGGCTCGTGATGGAAGGTTTGGCTTTGACCGGCGCGTGGGTTGATGAGGAAAAAGGTCTGCTTTCGATGATTGTTCTCGAAATGGGAACGTCGTCGCGTTTGTGTTCATTGTTGAAAGAAGGCGAAGAAGTTCTCGTAATGGGACCGACCGGAACGCCGACCGAAATTCCCGAAAACGAAACGATTCTGCTGGCGGGCGGCGGTCTGGGGAATGCGGTTTTATTCTCCATCGCCAAAGCGATGCGCGAGAAAAATAACGAGGTGATTTATTTTGCCGGTTACAAAGACGGCGCGGATTTGTTCAAGCGCGAGGAAATCGAAGCCGTGACCGACA
>CBDUBY010000168.1:0-7534 GCA_965365505.1 uncultured Pyrinomonadaceae bacterium
GTCCCGTAATTCTGAATGATGCCGTTGTCCGGCAGACCGCTGAATTCATAAAATAATTGATTCTGTGAAACCGATGAATTATTCAGCGTGACGGCTGCGCCCGCGCTGATTAAAAAAGCCGAGCCGCCCGGCTGTGCGGTGCCGGACGGTTCGAGATTGCCGCCCGTAATACTCAAGCCCGACAGAGAAACGATTCCCGCCGTGACGCGAAAAACACGCTGCTGATTTCCCGTATTCATTTCGAGCCGCACGAGATTCGCGTCGTAATCGGCGATTGTCAAATTTTTGTTGATGACGAGTTCGCTCTGAAGCTGGACGTTCGTCACCGCCGGAGCGAAATTTATCGTATCGCCCGGCGCGGCATCGGCAATCGCCTGCCGCAGACTGCCTGCGCCGCTGTTAGCATTGTTGTTGATGATGAATGTCGCGGCTCGGCTGGTTATCGCTGCCGGGAGCAACGCTAAAAATAATGTGCATATTCCGATGTACTTTTTCTTGTTCATATTTTCCTTTATAACTCTAAGGTTCAGCCGTGAAATTTAACTCGCTGATTGCTTCCTGAACGGTTAAAGCTCGCGGGTTGTCGGCGAATTGAAAACGCTTGTGCGCGATTGAAACGACGTATGTTTCGCCTGCCGAAATTTCGTTGAAACGGTAATAGCCGAAAGAATTGGTCAAAGCCGTTCTGGTTTCGCCGTTATGATTGACGATTGAAACTCGCGCCGCAGAAATGCCGCGTCCGTCGGCGGTTAAAATTCTTCCGCTGACCGCAACCGAAGCGGCGGTCGGCGCGGCGATGACGATTCGGTAGTTCGTTGTCAGAGAGTTTGCTCCGCTTGATGTCCTGACAGTGAAATCATAAATTCCAGGTTGGGTCGGCGTTCCGGTAATGACGACCTGAGCTTGCGGCGCAAATAATTTATCGCCAATGCTCAAAGGCGGTGAACAGTCGGGAATTCCCGACAAGCCCGCCGGAAGCGCGCCCGATGAAATGCAGTAAGCAGAACCGGAATTGTCGGTGGTAATTGTTTGGCTGTAAGGTTGGTTGACCGAGCCGCCAAAACTGGCGGTAAAGGTGACTGAATTTAATTCAAAAGCTCCGATGTCAATGCCGCCGCCGCGCAGTGCGCCGCGCTGGTCGTCCGGTGGAGTTTCGATTGCCGCCGTATTGCCGTGATTATTGGCTGGCGAAGTCGAAAAAATCGGGCGCGTCGGGGTCGTGCCGCCGGCGAGTCCGAGCGGCGCGAGCAGCGGCGCGAGCGGTGCGGTCGAATCGCCGACCCAATCTTGATTCGGCGAGCCGTTTGGTTGTCCGGCGGGAAACCAGAGTTCGACAGTTTGATTGTTGCCGATCAGATTGCCGCCCGCCGCCACAATCGTTCCGTTAAAATAACGAAAGTCTGGAGCAAAGCCGTCGGTCGCCGTATTTTTGGCGACGATGCTGCTCGCTATATCCAGCGTGCCGCCCGAAACGACGATGCCTCCGCCCTGACTGGCGAAGTTATCCGCCATCGTCACGTTTCGCATCGTCGTCGTGCCCGAACCCGAAACGCACGCCGCGCCGCCGCTGTTCGTCGCCGTGTTAAATGAAATCGTCGCGTTGACGACGCTTACCGTTGCGCCGTTCGATTCGAATCCGCCGCAAAAATTGCTGGCGTTGCGGGCGATAGTCGAGTTGCGGATGCTGTGACCGATTCCGCCGAAAAAATAAACGCTGCCGCTGCTGTTCGAGTTAAAAGCGCTGTCGTTGTTTTGCAACACAACCGCGTCGAGCGCGAGTGCGCCGCCGTTGCTGCCGTTCATATAAATGGCACTGCCCTTGGAATTCTGCGCCGAACCGCTGCCGTTTCCGCCCTGCAAAGTCAGATTTTTAATCGTCACATTCGACCCGATAGAAAAGATGCGTCTGGCTTGCGGACTGCCGTTAATTGTCAGTTGAATCGCCGAACCGCCGTCAATCGTCAGCATCGAACTGGCACTGTTAATCGCCATCTCGCTGCCAAAGGTCAAATCAATCCGGCAAATCTTCGGAGTGGTGATACTGCATCTCAAATCATCCAGCGGAATCGCAAAATCTATCCGGCTCACTCCCGCGAACGGACTCGCGTTGATGGTGTTAATCGCTTCTCGCAAACTGCAATCGTTACCGCACGGCAATGGATTGTTAGTATCTGTCGTTTTCCTGACCGTAATAGTTTCCGCTTTGGCGATTGCCGTAATTGCTGAAATGACTAAAAATACTTTAATCAACAGATAAATTTTTTTGCTCATAACTCTAATTTTTTTTCGACAATTTTTTTATGGACAAGCGACTGAAATCGTGGACAAAGCACCGGCGTTGTTGACGGTCATAAACCAACACGCGCCGTTCGGCGAGGTGATAATTAAACTGTTCGGGTTGGAAATATAGACGCTGCCGCCAACGACTTGGAGTTTGGCGTTGGGATTGTCTGTGCCGATGCCGACGTTGCCGTTTGTTTTTACAGAAAGCAGATTTCCTGCGCCAGCGCGGAAGAAATTGGCGACGTTGCCGGTTGAATACCAAACCCAATCATCGGCGGAAGAAGTGCTGCTACGGTCACGAAATTTGAATCCCGCGCCCGTGCCGGTTGACAGAATCTCGCTCGTTCCGTTGACTTGCAGAACTTGCTGCGGCGCGGTTATGCCGATGCCGACACTGCCGTTCTCCAGAATCGTCAGTCTTCCGCCCGGAGTATTGCTGGAGTCAATCTGAAACGCGCCATTTGAGCCAAACGACGCAACCGTGCCGCCCGCCGTATTGTTTTGAATTCGCAGACCAAAATTCTGCGAATCAACTACGTGCAGTCTGAAAGAGGGAGCTGACGTGCCGATGCCGACCTTAGTGTCGAAGACTCCGCCAAAAAAACCGCCGAAATGTCCTAAAACTAATGAATTGCTCTGCGATACTATGGCATTACTGCCGATAGCGGTGGCATTGACGAGATCACTTAAACCAACATCGGCACCCTTGCCAATCAAGGTCAGACCAAAGCCGGAGGTGTTTTGTGAACCCGATTCTGCTCCAAAAAATGAATTACTGTAGCCTGAATTAAATGCTCCCGACCCGACTCCGACAAATAAATTATCCGTTCCGGCGATACTCAAAACACGATTGCCGCCGATATTGTATTGCGTCGCGGCATTAAAGATGTTCGCCGTGCCGCCGCCATTGATATTAAAACTGCCCGTTTGAGTTCCAATTCCAAGATTCTGAATATAATTCGCGCTTCCGCCCGGAATGTCGGACGCTTGCAGCGCGGAGCTTGTCCAAACGCTGCCGTTGCTGCGAAGAAAATCGCCTGCCGCGCCAGACGAATTCAATCCCGTGCCGCCATTAGCGATGGATAAAGTTCCCGTGATATTGCCCGCCGGAACGGTGAAACTGCCGGTAAAAGTTCCCGTAACATTCAGATTGCCGGGAATGCGGACGGTATCGAGATTTCTGCCGAGAACGACCGTGTTGCTTGATGAAACAATAGAATCCGCTCCGATGGCAGTGGCGTAACTGAGATTGTTGGTCGAAACATCGGCACTCGCGCCGATGACCGTGTTAAAGCCTCCGATTGTATTGGTGTCGCCTGCCAGCACGCCGTAGAAAGTATTGTTCTGTCCGCTCGTCGTGAGATAGCCTGCGCTATATCCGAAAAACGAATTGGCACTGCCTGTGGTGTTGGAATTACCTGCAGTCTTTCCGAAAAATGAGTTGAGCGAACCCGAAGTATTAAATCGTCCTGCCGTGTAACCGAAAAAGGCGTTTTCACCGCCGTTGTTAGCCAAGCCCGCGCCGCTTCCGAAGAAGGCGTTAAAATTTCCTGTCGTATTTGTCTGACCCGCTTGCGCTCCGAAAAATGAATTTGCCAGTCCGGTGCTGTTATTCAGCCCTGCGCTGCGTCCGACGAATGAATTTTCAGTGCCGGTGTTATTTTGTCCCGCGCCGACACCGGCAAAAAAATTATTTGTTCCAGCCGCACTTAAAACGCGATTGCCGCCGAGATTGAACTGCGTGGTGGCGTTGACCACGCTTCCCGTGAGAATGCCGCCGACAGTGCCGCTGCCGCTGATATTAAAATTGCTCAAACCTTGCTGCGTCGTCGTGTTCTGCACATAATTCGGACTGTTCGGCAAAGGATTGCGATCGTTCGTCAAACGCGAATCCGTCGTTTGCACGAATTGATTGGCGTTCACGCCGCCGAGCTGCGCCGCGTTGTCGGCAACCGCCGCGCTCGCGGCGCGAATCGTCTGCACCGAATACGGCGAACTCGTTATCGGCTGGCGCGGCAAAAGCGTGGTGTATGCGCCCGCGCTCGCTCCGGGACGAACCGCGATTTCCAGATAATTTCCCGTCGTGGTCGTGAACGGCGACGAGCCGAAATCCAGGTTGACGGTGAAAATTCCCGCCGTCACCTGCACGTTGTCAACCGCCGCGTCCGCGCCGATTTGCGAACCGCCTGACACTGCCGAAAAAAGTTTGAAGGTAAAATCGTAAGTTCCACTGGTCGGCTGCGCGACGGTCGAATCAGTCAATTTACCCTGATAAGTAAAAGCGGTCGTCTGCGCCCGAAGCGTTTGATTTTGGCAAAAGCAGACCGCGAAAAATACGACGACCGCCGCGAAAGTTCTAATGTTTTTTTTCCGAAAGTTAAACGATTGTTTCGACATAAATTTTCCTCTTTATCAGTTTCGCCGTCAGTTGGCGCAGAATCGGCAGACGAAATTTTTTTTCGCGGTTCAGGCATTATTCTTAAATTCGGTCAAAGATTTCAGACAAATTAAAACGCGGTCGGTCTCTACAAAATGAACCTCGCTCGTTTCAACAAGGCGATAAATTTCGCGTTCGGATGTTTGTTTTAAAATTGCCGCGATTTGCGGCGTTGTCATTTCGACGAGCGATTTGCATTCGGGACAGAAAGTTTCAAATCGTTCGCTGCGTCGGCTGTAAGCGACGGTTTCGCTGAGTTCGATTTCGATCTCGGTTTTTTGATTCATATAATTTTCTTGTTTTAAGCGCGGTTCGGCGTTACACTTCAACTGACATTTCCCGAATAAATTTTGTTGCAATCACATCTTTCCTCAAACGCGCGAGAAGAGTCTTGGATTTTTTCGGACAAAACTTTGACATTTTTTTGACAATGAACGAAGCGGCGGAAAACAAAGGATTTATCTACGAATTCGGGAAGTTCGTGCTTGACCCGCAGGAGCGGGTTTTGCTCGCCGACGGCAAACAGGTTCATCTAACCGACAAGGTTTTCGACACGCTTCTGCTCTTGATTGAAAACAACGGACGGCTTTTGACGAAAGACGAAATGATAACTTCGATTTGGGAAGAGTCTTTTGTCGAGGAAAGCAATCTGGCGAAAAATATCTCGCGCTTGAGAAAAATTTTGAACGCCGACGGCGTTGAATTGATTGAAACTCTGCCGAAGCGCGGCTATCGTTTTCGGGCTGAGGTCGCGCAGTTCGACGGCGCGACAAATCTGCTGGTTCGCCGAAATCTGCGCGTCAAAATCACTCAAATTATTGAAGAAGACACAGAAGAGACGCGCAGAGGAGCGGGAGACGCGGAGAATAAAAGCGCGGCTTTGCTCAACGTCCCTGCGTCTGCTCCGCGTCTCCCGCTCCTCTCCGCGTTCCGATTACTCGCGTCCGGGGCGGCTCTGATTTTAGTTGCCGTCGGCGCGTTTTGGTATGCGAATCGGAGAGCGAAAACTTTGCCGCCGGAAATAAATTCAATCGCGGTTTTGCCTCTGAAATCTTTGACGGCGGAGGAAAGTAACAAAGCCCTCGGTCTGGGTTTGACCGATGCCTTAATATCGAGACTCGGCAGCCTGCGGACGATTACCGTGCGCCCGACGAGCGCGGTCGCCAAATACGTCGAAACGGAAGCGGACGCGCTCGAAATCGGGCGGCGGTTGAATGTTGACACGGTTTTGGAAGGCACGATTCAGCAATCGGCAGACCGGTTGCGTGTCAACGCCCGATTGCTGCGCGTCGCCGATGGCGAACAGTTGTGGACGGAAAAGTTTGACGAACCGGCGACGAATATTTTCGCCCTGCAGGACGCGCTTTCCAACCGCATCGCCCGGACGCTGTTTTTTGAATTGACGAACGCCGAGCAGACGCAGTTCGCGCGTCGCCAAACCGAAAACGTCGAAGCCTACGAAAAATACCTGCGCGGGCGTTTTTACCAAAATCAAAATACCGAATCGGGTTTGACCAAAGCCGTGGAGTTTTACGAACAGGCAATCGCGCTCGACCGCGGATTTGCCGACGCGCACGCCGGACTCGCCGACGCGCTTTTGATTTTGTATAACTTCGGTCTGCGCCCGCCGGACGAAATCGTCCCGCGAGCTAAACAATCGCTAAACCGCGCTCTGCAGCTTAATCCGAATTTGTCGGATGCCTATTCTTCGTTGGCTCTGATTCAGTTTCTCTCCGAACTGGATTGGCTGGCGGCGGAACAATCGCTTCATCGGGCGATTGAACTCAACCCGAATAACGCCGATGCCTTTCTGCGCTACGGATATTTTCTGATGGCGGTCGGCAAATTCGACGAAGCTCTGGCAAAATTAAATAAAGCCCGCCAGCTAAATCCGCTGTCGCCGATTGTCCAAGCTGACATCGGTTTGACGCATCTCTGCGCGAGGCGTTACGGGCAGGCAATCGAGCAGCTTGAAAAGGTCGTCGCCGAAAACCCGGAAACGTCCTTGCCGCGCTGGTTTTTAGGTTCGAGCTACGACGCGAACGAAGAACCGGAAAAGGCTTTCGCCGAGTATTTGCGGGCGTTGGAACGCGAAGGCGCGGCGGAATTAGCTGCCCGTCTCGAAAAAATCAAACAATCGAACGGCGAACAATCCGCATATCAGATTTGGCTGGAACAAAACTTGAAGATGAGAAAACAGGGGAACTTTCCAGCAATCAACATCGCCTTTTTATGCGCCGCGCTGAAAAATCGGCAAGAGACTTTGACGTGGCTGGAAACGGCGTTCGACGAACGCGAGCCGACCATCTGGCAAATAAAACATCTCCCGAATTACGATTTTATCCGCGACGAAGCGCGTTTTCAGGAAATACTGCGAAAGATAAACATTAGAGGCGAGAAGTGAAAAATGAGAGGTGAGAAGTGAAAAGTGAGTTCAAATTTTTACTTCTCACCTCTCACTTTATCTCAAGGCTTTGCATAATCAAAAGTTGCTTTTTCACCGCGTTGGCGGTGATTACGCACAACCTTTATTTATCTCGCCCGCGTCGTAATCATGAGTTCCGGCTTCATCGCTTCGATTGAAATCTGGCGGGCGACTTCTTCGGCGACCGTGCGGAAAGCGATTGCCTGCGCGGATTCGGGGTTGCCAATCACGACCGGAACGCCGGAATCGCCGCCCGTCCGAACTTCCATTCCGAGCGGAACTTCGCCTAAAAGTCTGATATTATATTCGTTCGCCAATTGCTGACCGCCGCCCGTGCCGAAAATGTCGTAGCGTTTTTCCGGCATATCGGGCGGCACGAAATACGACAT
>CBDUBY010000169.1:0-7490 GCA_965365505.1 uncultured Pyrinomonadaceae bacterium
TGGGATTCGTTTCCGAGTTTGAACGGCGCAATCGGAATGACTTATGAAACCGACGGCGGCGGATTTAAAGGTTTGAAGTGGACTAGGGACGACGGTTCGATTGCGACCTTGCGCTCGGCGATTGCCAAACATTACGTCGCTTCGATGACGACGCTCGAAACGGCGGCGAAAAATCGCCAATCGCGCCTGCAGGATTTTTATGATTTTCGGCGCACGGCGATTGACGAAGTTAAAACCGAACGAATAAAACGCATCGTTATTAACCCGAACAGCGATTGGGCGAAGGCGGCGGATTTAGTTGAGATTTTGCAGCGCGCGAAAGTTGAAGTGCGCTGGTCGCCGAATTTTACTTTAACGAACGCCCGCAATTACGCCGATAAAAATTCAGCGGCGGCGAATAAAACTTTTTCCGGCGGCGCATACATCATTGATTTGGCGCAGCCGCAAAAACGAATTGCCAAAGCCCTGCTCGAACCCGACACGCCGCAAGAGGCGGCTTTCGTCCGCGAACAGATGGCGAAATTCCGGCGCAACGAGATGCGCGGCAAATCGCAGCCAAAAGAAGATTATGCCTTTTATGACATCACGGCTTGGAGTCTGCCGATGGCGTTCGGCATCGAAGCCTTCTGGTCTGATGTCGCCGCGCCGATTGCGAATGCGAACCTGATTGACGAAAGTTTTACGACGCAGAAACGGTCGGAAAAATCTCGCTTTGCGCGGGCGGAAATCGCTTACCTGATTCCATATACGCAGGACGCGGCGGCGGTTGCGGCGATTCGATTATTAAAACAAAACTTTCGCGTCAGCGTCACGACCAAGCCGTTGAACGCCGCCGGGCAAACTTTTCCGCGCGGAACTTTCATCGTTCGTCTTAACCGAAATTCGCCAGCCGTTCATCAAGCCGTCGAAAATATCACCAGAGAACTCGGCATCGAAACCGTCGGCGTCAATACAGGCTTTCAGGACATCGGCGACACGGGCATCGGCAGCGAATACGTGACGGCTTTGCAGTCGCCAAAAATCGCCGTTGTCGCCGACGAAGCCGTTGCACAACCTTCTTACGGCTCGCTTTGGTGGACGTTTGACCGCTACAAAATCGAATTCACGCCGCTGACGCTCGACAACGTTCGCGGCGGCGCGCTGAGAAATTACACCGTTCTGATTATGCCCGACGGTTCAGCAGGAAAAATTTCCGGCGCGCTTGGCGCGAGCGGTATTGCGACACTGAAAACCTGGATAAACAACGGCGGAACTTTAGTTACAATGCGCGGCTCAAGCGTGTTCGCCGCGCTCAAAGATGTAGGCTTAACGTCGTCGAAACTCGTCGGAACCGACGACGATGACGAAAAGGAAAAAGCGACCGAAACCGACGAAGTTGATAAACGCAAGGAAGCCGAAACTCGCCCGTCACCATCGCCGACGCCTGCGCCGAACAGAAATAAACAGATTGAACCCGAAGCGTCGCCCACACCTGAAAATCGAACCGACAAACAAGATTGGATTGCGCCGGTTTTGCCGCCGATCGCTTCGCCGTCGGCAAATGCCGGAAAAGTTCCTGAAGGCGTGCCGGGCGCGATTATGAGCGCGACAATTGATAAAACGAATTATTTAACTTACGGATTGGAAACCGAAAACGTGCCCGTGCTAATCGCTTCCGGCTTCTTTTTCCGCCCGTCGAAAGAAGGCACGAACGCGCTCGTCTTTGACCGCACGCCGAAAAATCCTTTAACGCTTTCCGGCTTTGTTTGGGAAGGAAATACGGAACGATTATTAAAAGGCACAGCTTATTTGATAGATGAACCGACCGGCGGCGGTCACATTGTTTTGTTTGCCGAAGACCCTTTCTTCAGAGGCATCTTTCGCACGATGACGCGCCCGTTTTTTAATTCGATTCTTTTCAACGGAAGTTTTTAATAAAGTTATGTTCACTATTCGCGCTGCATACAGCGATAAAGTCGAGGTCAAAACCAGTCTGCAAAAGGTTATCGAGTTTTTTAGCGACATCAAAAATTTTGTCGAATTGATGCCCGGCGTTGAAAGCATTCACACTGACGGGAAAGGTTTGACGCACTGGAAAATTCGCGCGGCGATTCCGATTGTCGGCGAGATGAAGCAGAGTTTTACGGTCGAGCTGGCGGAGAAAAACGACGACCGTATCGAATGGTCGCCTGCCGCCGGTGAGAAACAAAATTTCCTGCGCTATGCGGTTGATTTCGTTGAAAAGAATGCGAACCTCACGCTCGTGCAGTTTTCGCAAACCGTCGAGATGCGCCGCAATTCCGCCAGAGATTTGCATCTGCTCGCCGGGCTTGCGGGCGAATCAATCATCAGCAGGGAAATGAGCAATCGCGTTGCCGAGATGATTAAGATTTTTGTGCAAAAAGCGCGTGAAAGATTAGAAGCCGCAGCTTAATTCGCGCCGTTCAGTTTTGCCGCAGCGAATTCGTCAGGCGAAATCTCTTCACAAAATCTTTACAAAAATCCTCATATCTGATAAAAGAAAGATTGCCGAATTCCCAAACCACAATTTGTGTCTTCCCGAAAACATTTACACAACTTGCGTTTTAAGTTTTGAGTGCGGCGATTTCTAACGAGTAACTCTTGTTCAAATTAAAAATTGATTCTACTTGTCAAAAGGCGGCGCGTCTTTTAACAGGAAATTGTATTTAATCGCTTCTTCGCGGAACTGTGTCAATGAAGCTCGCGCGAAGATTCCGAACGGGTTAATTCAAAAAATATCTGGTTGAAAGACATCTTTAATAATTCAAAATCGGAGCAGTAACAAAATGAAAGAAAATCCTTTGATAACGGAAAATAACAGCGAAACGAAATCTGAAACGGCAGCGGCGGCGACAGAAACAGTCAGCCGGCGCGGATTTCTCGGCAAATTAGGAAAAGCGGCAGTCATTGGCGCGTCAATCGGCGCGGTCGGCGCAAAGCCGTTTCTCGACGGAAAATCTTCGGAAGTCGCGGCGCAAAAATTGACCAATTTAACGCCGACGAGAGCGCAGAAGGCTTATGAATGGCGGTCGGGCGTAGCGTTTGAAGCCTATCACGCGACTCCGCCACACATTCGCCATCCGAGTAACGACGATGAAATTTTATACCCGAATCGCATCGGCAATTTTACAAAAGGTATGCCGCACGATGCTAACGGAGAAGTGATTCCTGCCGCTTACAATCAGTTGCTAACGGCGGCTAATAGCGGAAGTCCGGCGGATTTTGAAGCGATTCCGATAGGCGGAACTCGAAAGTTTGTCAATCCGCAAGCCGGCTTGGCTTTCGATCTCGAAGGCGCGGATTCGCACGCTTTAGTAATGCCGCCGCCGCCGCCGTTTGCCAGCCGCGTCCAAGCCGCTGATATTGCCGAAAATTATTGGATGTCAGTTTTGCGCGATACTCCGTTGGCGGAATTTCCGACAAGTCCGGCTGCCGCCGCCGCCGCCGCTGATTTAATGAGTTTTGGAAGCGATTTCAAAGGACCGAAACACAGCGACGGAACGATCACTCCCGATTTGCTTTTTCGCGGTTTAACGGCTGGCGACAAAGCGGGTCCTTATTTTTCACAGTTTCTTTACCAGCCGATGTATGTCGGGGCGAATTTTTTTAGTCAGAAAATTCGCACGGTTAGAGATTTAAATAATGGAGGATTAGATTACGGGATTGATTACGCCGGTTGGTTGAGTATGCAAAACGGAGTTGCGCCATCTTCGGGCATTTATGCCGACGAAGCGAAATTTATCTATCGCGGGCGCGACATCGGAGAATACGTTCACGTTGACGTTATATTCCAGGAATACCTGCAAGCGGCTCAGATTCTCAACGCGATGGGCGCGCCGTTTGACCAGGGTAATCCGTATAATTCTTCAAACAATCAGGAAGGCTTCGGAACATTCGGCATTAAACACATCATCTCGGTTTTGAGCGGCGCGACATATAAAGCGTTGAAATCAATGTGGTTTCAGAAATGGATTGTTCATCGCCGTTTGAGACCGGAAGCCTTTGCCGGGCGAGTTCACCAAACCGTTTATATGAATGGCAATCATCCGATTCACCCGGATATTCTCGCTTCGGTTACGACTTCTTCCCGTTTGGGCGGCTTTTTGCGTCCGAACAATGCTTTTCTGCCGCAGGCATTTCCCGAAGGTTCGCCGCTGCATCCTTCATACGGAGCCGGACACGCGACCGTCGCCGCAACTTGTGTAACGCTTCTGAAAGCATTTTATGATGAATCGTTCGTGATTCCGAATCCGTTGATGCCTGATGCGACGGGCGATAATTTAGTTCCGTATACCGGCGCAACTGCGCTGACCGTCGGCGGCGAACTTAATAAACTTGCCAATAACGTCGGGCTTGGACGCAACTTCGCCGGTGTTCACTGGCGTTCGGATAATACTGAATCTCTCAAACTCGGCGAAGCCATCGCCATCAGCATTATGCGCGACCAGAAATCGTGCTACAACGAACAGTTCAACGGTTTCAGTTTGACTAAATTCGACGGCACGACCGTGACGGTTTAGATTTCAGCTATTGATGAAAAAACGAAAAGGAACAAGCGTGAAAACTTGTTCCTTTTCGTTTTTTATCACTTATTAGATTATTCGGAGCCGCCGAGTTTCTTCAAATACTTTTCCGTAAAATCAATGTTCAGTTCCGTCCACAGCGGCAAATGATCGGACATTTGCCACGTTCGCCATTTCTTTGTGAAATACGTTTTGCGTTTCGCGTCGTCCGCGCCCCATTTCGGTTTTATCGTTGACGAATCGTAATAGCTCTGCCAATCGGCTTCGCGGAAAATCGTATCGTAAAAATTAAACACGCCCGCGTTGTTTTGGCTTTTGCCGAGTTCGAGTTCGTTTTTTTTACTGTAAAAAGCGATTTGGTCATAGAATTTATTGCGATTCATATTCGACGCGAAATTAGTATCGCCCTTCGCCTGCGGCAGCGGCGTTCCCGGCGAAGTCGCATCCGCTTCCTTAACCAGAAATGCTTTTGGAATTTCCTCTTTAACGAGTTCGCCCGGCAAAATGAATTTATGTTTTTTCAGCGCCTTCATTGTCTTATCGTCGGGACTGACGATATTCATATCGCCGAGCAGAATATAATTTTCTTCATCGGCTTCGGCGCGACCGGCTAAAAACTCGGCGATTTTATCAATCTCTTTAACGCGGCGTTCGAGTTTTTCGCCCGTGTCCGCGCCGTAATAAAGATGCACGGTATTTAAGACAAGGCGACACCAGCCCGATTGAAACTTGACCATAAACGGCGTGCGGGCAAACTGCTCGTCGTCAATCTCCGCTTTTTTCGGCAGCACAATCTCGCCCGCGATATTGCGAAATAAAACTTTCGCCTTGTCATAAACAAAAGCCATCCGCTCGCCGTTGCCGCCGCTGCCCTCGCAAGTGTCGGTGGCGATATAACTCCACGTCGGACCGAGAATTTCCATCATCTTCAAAAACGGCTGCATATTGTCGTTGACTTCCTGCACCGCGACCAAATCAAAAGCAGAAATAATTTCCGCTATATAATAAAGCGATTCGGTCAGGCGCGGACTCGGGTTCAGCCTCTTCGAGCCAAAGTCACGAATGTTCCAGGTCGCCAGCATCAAAGAGTCGCGCACCGAACGCGCCGGAAGCTCGCCGGCGATTTGTTTCCGCAGGCGAAGCAGTCCTTCAATTGTGCGGGCGCGGTCTTCTTTTTTCAGATACTTCAATCCGTAATACATTGACATCGTTTTACGCTCCTTAAAATCTGGGTAGTTTGATAGAACATCCAAAAAATGTCTGTAAATCGCGTGTTCGTGAATTCGTTTGGATTTCGGTATAATTGCACAATTCATCTTATTGAACAACACTTTTTTCGATAAAAATGCCCAAACGCACAGACATCCATAAAATTTTAATCATCGGTTCAGGACCAATCGTCATCGGACAGGCTTGCGAGTTCGATTATTCGGGAACGCAGGCTTGCCGCGCGCTCAAGCAGGAAGGCTTTGAAGTCGTGCTGGTCAATTCCAATCCGGCAACGATTATGACCGACCCGGAAATTGCCGATAAAACTTACGTCGAGCCTTTAACGATTGAAACCGTTTCGGCGATTATTGAGAAAGAAAAACCCGACGCGCTTTTGCCGACCGTCGGCGGTCAGACGGCTTTGAATTTATCAGTCGAACTTTACGAAAAAGGGATTTTAGACCGGCACGGCGTAAAGCTCATCGGCGCGAATGTCGAATCAATTAAAGTCGGTGAAGACCGCGAACTGTTTAAAAAGGCGATGGATGAAATCGGCATTCCGTCGGCGAAAGGCGGCTTCGCGCACACTTGGGAAGAAGCGAAACTAATCGTCGAAGAAATCGGTTATCCGGCAATCGTTCGTCCCGCCTTCACGCTCGGCGGCACGGGCGGCGGCACAGCCTATAATCCTGAAGAATTTGAAGAAATAATCGAACGCGGTTTGAGCGCGTCGCCGATTTCGCAGGTTTTGGTTGAAGAATCAATCCTCGGCTGGAAGGAATACGAACTCGAAGTGATGCGCGACCTCAACGATAACGTCGTGATAATTTGTTCCATCGAAAACTTCGACCCGATGGGCGTTCACACCGGCGATTCGATAACCGTCGCGCCCGCGCAGACTTTGACCGATGTCGAATATCAACGCCTGCGCGATATGTCTATCGCCTGTATCAGACGAGTCGGCGTGGAAACCGGCGGCTCGAATATCCAATTTGCCGTCAACCCGGAAAACGGCGATGTGCGGATTATCGAAATGAATCCGCGCGTTTCGCGTTCTTCCGCGCTCGCGTCGAAAGCGACCGGATTTCCGATTGCGAAAATCGCCGCCAAGCTCGCCGTCGGTTATACGCTCGACGAAATTCCGAACGACATCACGCAAAAAACTCCGGCGAGTTTTGAACCGACGATTGATTACGTCGTGACGAAAATCCCGAAATGGGCGTTCGAGAAATTTCCCGGCGCGGAAGACGTTTTAGGAACGCAAATGAAATCGGTCGGCGAAGTAATGGCGATTGGCAGAACCTTTAAAGAAAGTCTTTTTAAAGGCTTGCGCTCGCTCGAAGCCGTCAAACCTTTACGATTGGAAAATGTTCCCGAAAACGAATTGCAGAGAAAACTGGCGCGTCCGAATTCGCAGCGGTTTTCATATATTACTTACGCGCTTCGCAACGATTATTCGATTGCGGAAATTCACCGCCTGACGAAAATTGACCCGTGGTTTTTAGAGCAGTTAGACGAAGTAATGCGGCTGCAAATCGGTATTGAAAATCAAAATTTAAGCGAAGTTTCGACGGAAGTTTTACGAGAAGCGAAAGAATTCGGATTGTCTGACCGGCGCATTTCCTATCTGACAAATTCGACCGAAAAAGAAGTTCGCGCTCATCGCAAAAACTTGAACATCGCGCCGGTTTATAAACGGGTTGACACCTGCGGCGCGGAGTTTGAATCGTTCACGCCGTATCTTTATTCGACCTACGA
>CBDUBY010000170.1:0-7476 GCA_965365505.1 uncultured Pyrinomonadaceae bacterium
AATATAAACAGTGCGAACGCGGCGAAATCGTTCGGCGTTTTTCGGCAAAACCTGATAAATGCTGAACACAATTAAGCCAAGATAAATCAAACTCCAAATCGAAAATGCGTAACCGGCAGGCGTAACAAGCGTCGGATATTTATCGGAAACCGCGCCCGTTTCTATGCCGCCGAGAGTGCCGGTCGCCGCCAGATAATTAAAATAAATCACGCCGATTGTTGCGACGACGACTAAAAATTGCTTGATACGTTCGGAATTATTCGCCATATTTTTGTTTGTTATTTTGACCGTAAGCCGATTATAATCCGTTTAGTCGTCCGCGCGCCAAACGGTCTGACGATTTCGTATAAATTTTGCGGAAAACGTCGCGCTGCTCGTTTGAATCAGAGATTAGTAGTCTAATTAGACTTGATTTTTGCAAAAGTTTTTGTGGCATTGAGATTGCCAGATAAAAATGGGCGCACTCTTCCGAACTTTCCCTCGTGCCTTAGAAATAAAGTAGGAAAGAGGAAACAAAGAAATGAAATTTTTGAAACACATATTATTAACAGTCGCGCTGGTCGTCGGATTTTCGATGACTGCTTCGGCGCAGAAAAAAGACGACCCGCCGCCGAAGCCAAAGCCGCCGGTCATTGTCCCTAACCCGGACAAGAAGCCGAAGGAAGACAAACCCAAACCCGACAAAAAACCGCAGTCCTTTGTTTTCGGGAACAAGAAGGAAACGATTTTTACCTAAACTAAATCAGCCATAGATTTAGCTCCTAAAAATAAAGAGCAATCTGAAGATTCAGATTGCTCTTTATTTTAGCTGTCACAGGCAACTTCTCAAATTAATCTTATTGCCGTCTTGAAGCAATTTGAAAGTTGCGAAATTGTTTATCAAGGCTCGGCTAAGAAGTTAGCATCAATAATTGTTTCAGTGACATTGATTATCAGTGACGGCGGATTAAATCTGTAATTTTTTGCCCTGACACTGATGATGTAAGTTTCTCCGGCGGCAACATCGGCAAAACGATAATAGCCGAAAGGCGATGTCATAATCGTTCGGGTGTTGCCGCTTGAATCGGTTGCTATGACTTGAACATTACCGATTCCTCTGCCGTTCGCCGTCAACACTCTGCCGGAGATACTGACATTCGCCGCCGTCGGTGCCAGAACTGTAAAACTGCCGTCAGTCGTCACCGCTTGCGGCGCACCGTCATTAAATTGAAATGTATTCAGATTATTTGCCGGATTGACGAACGAGAGAGCCGTCTGCTGATTAACCGTTCCCAAAACGGTGAACCTGAGATTCAAAAGCGTTCCCTGTCCGCCGTTAAGCGACGGGTTCGGACATGCGGCGGAAACAGCCAATCTGCCTTCGGTCGGCGAATTTGCCAAAACAGAACAGTTTTGGCTTGAAGTTTCCGCGATAACGCTCAAAGGCGAAGCCGGCTGCAAAATAGCCGGATTATAAAAGACCGAAAAATCAAATGATTCAACATTGGCATTCTCTAAATCTCCGACGATAACCGGAATTGTAATCACATTCCCGGTTGAAGATGTCGCATTCGATGGCATCGCAACCGTTAGCGCCGCTTCTGTCGGCGATTTCTTTTTCTGCTTTTGAATGCCGGGCAACTTCGAATCTTTTGACCGCCTAACAGATTCATCAATTAGTGCCGAACGGCTGATCTGTCCTGCTTTTGTCAGATTTGATTGTTCTTCAGAAACGGGATTTTTAATCAGCGAGCCGGGCGGTGTCCAATCGCCTGAAACTTCGCCCAACAACACAGCCATATAATTTTCTCCCGCCAAGTCAGTTGCCACGGAATTGTATTGTTTATTCGAAGGTATAAACTTCCATTGACCAATATTGTGCGTTGCTTGAATGCCGACCGAGTATTTTTGTATCCGCGCCGCATCAAGTGAATTGACTGTCCCGCTGTTGTTGACATCAGCAGCTAGAAGTTGATTCGGCGTTAAGGTCGTTAATCCGACCAGATGCTGCTGAATCAGCAAAGCGTCCGAAGAATTTATACCGTTGATGTCGCCGGTTTTTGACGGCGTAACCGTATAAGCACCGACTCCTAAATTGTTCACACTATAATTTCCATTTACGTCCGTCATACCGGAACTTTGCGGTGAACCGGCAGCGTTTAGTGAAACGCCGGAAATGTTTGTGACGACGGCAGAATTGGCATAAGTTATATTGCCGGAAATTGACAAATTACCGGCGGTTTGCGTAACCGAAAAGTCTTGCCCGTTAATCGTTATCGTTCCCGTTCTCTGCGGTCCCGTATTTGCCGAAACAGTGTAATTGACGATTCCGTCGCCAATACCGCTGCCGCTGTTAACGATAATCCACGAATCATTTCCGGTAACGTTCCACGAGCAGGTCGGTGCGGCGGTGACGGCAAATGAAGCCGTTCCGCTGATTGATGCGACGGTCGCGCTTGCCGGATTGAGCTTCACCGGACATTGGTTGGCGATGGTCGTAACTGCGTCCGGCGCGCTTGGAGCTGCTTCGACATTTCCGGCGTTATCACGGGCGAGAGAATAAAAGCGGTATGTTTTTGTCGCTTGCCCGGTGAATTGTCCGCTGGTTTCGGTAGTCGCGCTCTTGAACAGCGTATAAGGCGAGTCGTTCTCGGAAACCCAAACATCAAAACTTCCCAATTCCGAACCGTCGGCGGCATCGCTGCCGCTCCAGTTAAGGGTGAAAGTGACATTTTGAGAAATGGCGGGAAGTGCCGCGACCTGGCTAACCGGCACATCAGCGTCGAGCGTATTCGTGACGCGATTGGTAATAATCGCCTGTTCGGTGTCGAAAACAATCGCCGCGTCGTTTTCGATCAGCGTGCCGGTCGGATTGCCGGGCATCGCTCGAACGGTGAAAATTACATAGCCTTCGCCGCGATGCGTCGCATCGTTCGGCGGCAAAAGACCGGCATTTGGATTAACGGGCTGTTCGCCCGTCGCCGGGTCAATCGCCCGCATCGTCCAGGTTACTCTGCCGGTTGTAATGTCGAGACCGGCAGAGATGTCGGCAAGCAGATTACCCAAATCCGCGCCGAGTTGGGCGCGTGTTTGATAATAAGCGCGATTATTCGGAACCGTAAAACGATAATTGCCGAAACCGATTTCTCTGAGCCGCAAAGTCCGCGCGTCGAGTGTCGCCGGCAATTGGTCGGTAATGCGAATTTGCTGGGCGTGTGCCGATGCGTTGGCAACATTTTCAAAATTGATTCGGTAATCCAGGTTTTGTCCGAGCGGAACGAACTTTTGCGCGCCGTAACCAGCCGGTCCGACTTTATCGTTCGGGTCGGTCGGACGAACGACAATCGTTGTTTTCGAGCCGCTGCCGCCGCCCGTTCCGCTGCTCTCGCAGATTCCGCCGCTCGCGGTCGAGTTCTCAATTTGGCGCAAACAATCGTTATAGATGTTGCCCGCGTCTTCCGCGAAATCCAGAGATTCCTTGATAGCGTCGGTAATTTCCAGCGCTACTTTGAAAATCGGAAACTTTTTAAGCAAATCAGTTCCGCACGCCTGCACCAAACTCGTCGGCGGCATCAATTCCCAGACTATCGGCAAAATACCCTGTTCTTCGTCGGTCGTGCCGAGAGCTTCTTTCATTATGAAGTCGTTATGTTCGATAAAATAGTCGGCTATCTGCTGAGCGCAGGCAGTCGGCAATAAATCGAATAATTCTTCTTTAACTTTGTCGAAAACAGCATCGGTGATTTGCTCGCCGAGTTGTTTGGCGCAATCGCCGCGTGTCGGACAAGCCGTTGCGCCGTTCAGCAAACTGACATCGCTGTCCAAATCCAAACGCGACGGCATCAGAATCGCCCGCACCGTCACATTGGTAGCTGGCGGCGGCGCGTTGACGTTTAATGAAAATGATTTAAAACCACCGGCTTGAATGAGCGGAACCGACAGCGGAATGTAAATGAACTCGCCGCGCTCAAACGAAATCGGAACGTCGTGCCACGAGTTGAATCCTTCAGGCAAAACCGAGCGGCTGTTGATGTAATCGAACTGCGGTTGACCGATGTCGAACGTCGCACCGCGCGGAATTTGAATCAGCATCGTAGACAAAACCGAATCATTTTGTCCGCTGTTGGTCAAAACCACATTGTAACGGGCTGAAAGTCCGGCGCGAACCGTGTCCGGTCCGAGAACCTGCGCCGAAACGGTTGCGCCGCCGCCCGCGACGACTTGAACAGCGTTATCGCGGCGGGCAATCTGATTGCCCGGATTTACAACTTCGACCGCGTAATCACCGATTGGAACGTTTTTGAAATCAAATAAAGCCGCGATTCGTGCCGTGCCGATTGAAGTTAATTCAGGTTGATACGTCGTGTTATCGGCGGCAACCAGCCGCACAACGGCGGTGTCGGCAAACCGTGCGCCTTCGACCGTGACGGTCGTAAAACGGTCTTTGCCCGTGACGGCAGGCGAAACACGGCGAATGCCGAAGGGAATTGTTTCCGCTTTGATAGTGACGTTTTCGATGGTGTTCGAGCCGGAAATTTCATCGCTTTTTACTTCCGCCGAATTCGTGTTCGACGGTTTTTCAACCGGTTCAATTTCGCGCTGCGTTTGCATATTTTCGAGCAAACCGGGCGGAACGTAATCGGCTCGCGCCAGATTGTAATAAACGCCCGCCTGCGTATTCGGCACGACGGTTTCCTGGTCGGGCGCGTATTTCTGGCTGTAAAAAAATTCATACTGCGAGCGGCTGACCATTTGACCGAAGCGCGTATAAAGCTCGTTGTTCGAGCCGTCCGCACCGTCGAGCGTGACCAGTAAAGTTTCGTTTGCCGGAGCGGTCACTTTATAAAATCTTTCTTGTTTAGTGGCAAGAGTAGTTGTGAGCGGAACGCCGAGTTGAAGCGTCGTCACGTCAACGACCGTCGAGCCGGACGAAACGGTTGCGTTATTAATTTCGTTGTTTTCGCGCACCGCGTTCCGCGCGTCGGTGCGGACAATTACATAATAATTTCCAAGATTCATCGCGGGAACAGTCGCCGTCAGCGACGCGCTATAAGTTCCGTTTGGCGCAATTGCTCCCGTATGAATTTGCTGTCCGACAAGCACGTCGCCAATGTCCCAGGTTTGATTTTGCGACAAGTAAACCGAATCAACCCACAACCCCGGCGCGGTGTTAGGACCTTGATTTTTCACCGTCCAACCGAACGTCGCGGATTCGCCGGGCGAAGCAGTTGCCGGAGCCGTGATGGTTTGAACAATCAAATCCGAAGGCGCCGCCAGCGAAAGAATCACTGTGTCGGGCAGGCTTGTATTGTTTAGCTCGTTCGACTCGAAAACGCGCTCGGTGTAATAAATTCGGTTGTCGAGGTCAGTGATGACGAACACATTGTATTCGCCGGTGAAACCGTTCGGCACAAAAACATCGCCCGTTACGGTGTAACTCGCGCCGCCCGTCAGCGCGCCGGTGTGATTAAAATAACCGAGCGTTCGGTCGGTCGGGTCAACGAATGAATCGAGCGAAATGACGACGTAATCAGTCCAATTTGAAACGTAAGTCGTTCCGCTTCCGGTGTTGGTCACGGTGAAGGAAACGGGCATTGTTTGTCCGGCAATGGCATTGACCGGCGCGTTAATATTCGTTACCTGCAAATCAACTTGCGAAGCGGCAACCGTGACGGGAAACGCATTGGTGTTGTTCTCCTCAAAGTAACCTTCGGCAATGTGATTTCCGTAATCAGCCGCGACAATCAAGTAATAATTACCGGCGGCGACATTCGGCATTACCGTCGTCGCCTGCGCCTGATAAGTTTGATTTATCGCCAGTGCTGCGTTGACGGTTTTGCCGCTCAACTGAGTATCATTCCCGCTTAAAATTTGATCGGTCGAAAGAAAAACGTGATCATTCCACGACGAATCGGGCAAAGCGGTCGCGCCGTTGTTCACGCCCGTCCACTGCACGGTAAATGTTTCGCCCGGATTAATCGCCGCCGGATTTGAAGCGGCGGTAATTTGCAAGTCAGGCTGGTAAGAAGGATTTCCGAGCGCGATGCGGGTCGGACTTATCGTTGTGTTGTTGTTTTCATTCGTGCATTCGGCGACTCCGCTGCCCGCGTCGGTGCTGACGTAGACGTACCAGTCGCCCTGAATATATGACGGAATCGGAATATTTTGCGTGTTGGTGTAACTCGCGTTCGGAGCTAAAACGCCGTCGTGGAGAAAAGAACCGAGCAGAATCGGATTTGAAGCGGCGTTGGCGTAAGGACTTATCACAATTCGGTCAAGCCAGTTTTGCGTGGTGTCGCCGATGCCTTGATTCGTCACCGTCCAGCTAATCTGCACCGATTGACCGGAAACTCCGGTTGCCGGATTGGTGATGCCGACGACGCGCAAATCGGGCGGCATATTGGCGATTTGAATTAATTTCGACTGACTCGTGTTGTTGTCTTCGGCGTTATAATTTGGATTAAATTCAAAAATCTGGTCGCCGCTGTCCGCAGTCGCAAACAAATAGTAAGTGCCGGAAATACAAGTCGGCAGAACGACGCTGGTGTTGACGGTATATTCGTCATCCGGCTTGAGCGGGTTCGGGCGCGTAACGGTCGTTAAAAGCGTGTCGGTTGTCGGGCTGAGCGATTGGTCAATCGAGAGATAAATTTTGTCATACCAAATCGGCTCGGCGGCGAACGCGCCTTGATTTTTGACTTTGTAGCTAACCGCAATTTGCTGTCCGGTGACAGCACTCACCGGCGCAGTCATCGGCGTCAAGACGGCGAGGTCGGGCGGCGTGGCGTGAATGATTAGCGGCGAACCGGGCTGCTGCGTGTCGTAAGTCGAGTTGTTGTTTTCGCGGTTGTATTCATAAACGCTGTCATTAGCGTCGGTGACGACAAAAACATACCAGTTGCCCATTACATTAGCGGGAACTTGAACCGTATATCCGTTAACCGTATAACCCGCATTTTGCGTTAAACCGCCTGCGTAATTGCGCTCGGCGACCAGACGGTCGGTTGCCGTGTTCAGAATTGTGTCCTGCGAAAGATAAACGCGATCAACCCAATTCGCCTGAGCGGGCGGCGTGTTGGTCGTGCCGCGATTTTCCACGCGCCAATTGACGAGCATCGTCGTTCCGGCAAAAGTTTCGAGCGGTGCCTGCACAAACGCGACCTGCAAATCGGGCAAGGTCGGTGCCTGCAAATTTATTTGTCTGGATAGGACGTTGTTAGTTTCGTTGTCTTCGCCGACCAGATTGCTGTTGTCGGTTTTGACGAGAATATATTGACTGCCAACCTGACCGCGCGGAATATGCACGTCGGCAACCGAAGTGTAGCTTTCGTTTGCGCCGAGCGCGCTGACGTTTTGGCGCGAACCCAAAATAATATCTTCACCCGAAACCGTCGTGTTGTTCGACAGGTAAATCGTATCCGTCCATTCGGCGGCATTAGTCGCGCCGCTGCCGTTGTTCCGCGTCGTCCACTGCACCTGAATATCCTGGTCAAAAAA
>CBDUBY010000171.1:0-7459 GCA_965365505.1 uncultured Pyrinomonadaceae bacterium
GTGCCGGAAAAATACATCTACGGCAAAGCGTTTTTTCGCTACTGGAATCCGTCGAACATCGGCTTTTTGACGCACGGCAAATACAACGTGCCGGAAGCCTCGATAGATGAAACGCGAAACGGCGGCGAAGAATAAATTTTCATTTTCAGACGAAAAAAAGCGGGCGGCAGAAATTTTAATCTGCCGCCCGCTTTTTTTCTATTGCATCTTCCTACACAAAGGTGCGGTGACTCGGATTTTCATTAAGTTTATTCTCTGGAACATCAACGCCGTCTGAGGCGCCGAGAATAAAAATTTCAGGAGAAAAATCTATAATGAAAAAACACACAACAATTTTTTTAACCGCAGTTTTAATTTTAACCGCGACGGTTCTATCGGGATATGCGAAAACACGCAGCGCCGAGATCAGTGAAACAGAAGCCGGAATCGCCAACGATATGTTTGCCGCCGCCTTTGCATTGAATTTAAACGGTATTTCGGTCGGGCAGGTCAGCGTCAACGACGGCGCGACCAAAGAATCGGGCGAGCCGAATCACGCCGAGAACGCGGGCGGCAAAAGCGTCTGGTTCAGCTTCACGCCCGCCGCGACGATGAACGTCCGCATCAACGCTATGGAAGCAAATTTCGACACGCTGCTGGCGGTTTATACCGGCTCAAACGTGAATAATCTGACTTTTGTCGGCTCGAACGACGATTGCTCGTCCACTTGCTTCGGCGCAAGCACCGTTGACTTAGTGCTCAGCGGCGGGCAGACATATTACATCGCGGTTGACGGGAAAAACACGGGCGCGGGCGCGGCTTCCGGCACTTTCAAAATCGTCGTTTTCAGAGCGACCGGAGCGTTTCAAGATAATCTTGAAAACGCGTATAACCTGGACGTGGATTTTACCGGCGGCATCGCCGGAACAAATCACAACGCCGCCGCCGAGCCGGGCGAGCAGAATCACAGCGGACTGTATCCGGCAACAAAATCGGTCTGGTATCGCTGGCAAACAACCACGAATCACAGCGCGGACATCGAACTCGCGGAGAACTATCGGTCGGTTATGTCCGTTTGGTCATCGAACGTGTCAAGTCCGACGCACGCGCAGTTGAGCCGCGTGATGGCGGAGGACGACGGAACCGGCTTTTCACAGCATAAATACCGCCTCACGTTTTTCGCCGAGAGCAGTAAATACTATTTCATCTCGGTTGACGGTCAAGCAAACGTAACGCCCAACGACGGCAATTTTCAGTTAAAAATCGTCAGGCATTCGTTTGAATACTCGTTTAAGTTTTCTGATGACGACCGCGCGACCGTCAGCATATTTCGTCCGAGCAACGGAACCTGGTATATGCGCCCGACCATCAGCCAGCCTTTCTACAAATCCTTCGGCACGAACGGCGACACGCCCGTTCCGGCGGACTATAACGGCGACGGAATGACGGATTTTGCGGTCACGCGAAATGAAAACGGCGCGAAAATCTGGTATATCAGCCGAAACGTCGTCAGTCAGAATTACGATGCGATTCAATGGGGCGCGGCGGGCGACAAAGCGATTACGGGCGATTTTGACCGCGACGGTCGCGCCGACCAAACAATCGTCCGGCAGACGGCAACAGGGCTGGCTTGGTATGTTCGCCAAAGCTCGAACGGAGCCGCACGACTTTATAAATGGGGCGCAAATTCCGACAAGCCCGTTCTCGGCGACTTTGACGGCGACGGCGCGACCGACATCGCCGTAACGCGCAGCGAAGCGGGCAATTTGGTCTGGTATATCTTAAAAAGCAGCTTCGAGAGCGGCAATGCCGGCATTTACAACGAATTTGAATTCGTCTATTTCGGACTCGGCACGGATTATGTTACAGCGGAAGATTTCGACGGCGACTGTAAAACCGACGTGGCGGTTTTCCGACCGTCGAGCGGAACCTGGTATGTCCGCCGCAGTTCCGACAATCAACTGCAAGCGCAGCAGTTCGGCGCGATGGGCGATGTGCCGCAGCCAGCCGATTACAACGGCGATCGTAAAGCCGACTTCGGCGTATTCCGTCCGTCAACCGCCACCTGGTTTACGTCGCTCAACCCGGCGACCAACTACGGCGCGGTTCAATGGGGCGCGGCAAACGACATTCTGGTCGCTTCGATGTCAACGCTCGCCGAATAATTTATCAATCATCCAGCAGAAAAAATCGCGCGGCTTCCGAAAAAGCCGCGCGATTTTTTCTGCTGGATGACTGAGCCGAAAGAAGCGAAGCCGCTTTAACAAAAACGGCAAAGCTGTCGTCGCCGCAATCCGAACGCCTTAACTTTATTTACAAGGGTGCAAAATTTCTGCTTTGCTTTGCGGCAAACTTGGATTAACATTGACTCGCCCGCCGCCGAATAATTTCGACGCACCGAGTTTTATGCGCGAGTCAGTCTTTTCAATTCGAGCAAAAGCAGGTTTGCATTTTGCCGCGTTCGTCGTTTTGCTGTGCGCCGTCCACATCCGCGCCGAACGGCTGCCGGTTAAAATTTACACTGCCGCCGACGGCTTGGGAAGTAGTTTTATCAATTCGCTGATGCGCGACTCGCACGGTTTTTTGTGGTTCGCGACGCGCGACGGTTTATCGCGTTTTGACGGGCAGCAATTTGTCACTTATCAGGTCGGCGACAAAAACGCGCCGCCGGGCATCGAGCAGATTCTTGAAACGCGCGACGGTGTTTATTGGATTACGACGACCGGCGGACTTTACCGTTACGATTCGCGGCGAACGGCAGACAGCAATCAGCCCGTGCCGGACACCGAGCATCCGACGCTCAACGCGGAATTCATTAGCGAGCAGCGCGGCATTCTTTTTGAAGATTCGGCAGGCGTTATGTGGCTCGGCGGCGACGGACTTTACAGTTTATCCGAAACGGCGGACAAAAAATTTACGCTGCGGAAAACCGAGCTTGGTTTGCCGCCCGATTCTTCCATCGAGTTTAGCTTGAACGCTATCGCCGAAGGACGCGACAAAAGTTTGTGGGCGGCGACTAACTGGGGTTTATTGCGGATTCTGCCCGGCGGCGGACAGCGCGTTTTTTATCAAATGAGTAACGCCCGCGTTGACCCGGCAACCGATATTATCGAAGATGCGGCGGGCAGAGTCTGGCTTGCCCGCGTGTCGCAGATTTACGTTATTCAACCCGAATCGCCCGAACAAATATCCGGCGCGCTGACGCTCAAGCGACTTGACGACGCGGTGGAAACGACGACGAAAAATAAAGTTGTTCTGCCAAACGCGCCGGGCGAATCGGTAAAGTTTTCCGATTTTGAAAATTTCACCGTCAGCGGAACGGGCAAGTATTTATGTGAAACTTCCGACCGGCACGTTTGGCTTTCCTCCGGCAACGGCGCAATCAAATTCGACGGCAGCCGCTTCGAACAATACACGGTCGAGCAAGGAATTATTCCGGGCGGCGGACAGATTGTCGAAGATTTATCGGGAAATTTGTGGTTTGGCAGACGCACGGGCTTGATGCGGCTCGACCGCGCCGGCTTGACAACGTATGGAACAGCAGACGGATTGAAAAGCCTTTCGTTCCCCGTCGGCAAATCGCCGGACAGCGCGTTTTACGCCGGCGACAGCGATTATTACGTTAGTCGTTTTGACGGCAAGCGGTTCGAGAGCGTGCGTCCCGCGCTGCCGCCGGACGCGCGCGGCGTGTGGCTGTCGCATCCGGTTTTTCAAACAAGCGCGGGCGAGTGGTGGTTTTTGACGAGCGAAAAATTATACCGTTATGCGGCGACGGATTTCGCCGCGCTTAATAATCGAAAAGCGACGCGCGAATATACCAGCCGCGACGGTTTTTCGAGCGATTTAATGTTTCGCATCTTTGAAGATTCACGCGGCGATTTATGGATAAGCAATCGAGTCGGAGGCAGAACTCAATCCGGCTTGGCGCGTTGGAGTCGCGCTGAAGATAAGTTTTATTTTTTCACTCCTGCCGATAATCTTCCCGCCGGCAAATCCGTTTCCGCCTTCGCCGAAGACGCGGCAGGCAACTCCTGGTTCGGGTTTTACGAAGGCGGAGGCTTGGCGCGTTTCGCCGACGGGCGGTTCACGCTTTTTCCCGCTGCGCCGCTGACGGAAGGCGTGCTTTCGGCACTGCATTTCGATTCGCACGGACGTTTGTGGGCGGCATCGAGCCAGAGCGGTTTGAGCTTGGTCGAGTCGGCGGGCGACGAATTAAAATTGACGGGCTACACGACGGAAAACGGTTTATCGAGCAACAATGTCCGCTCAATTGCCGAAGACGAATTTGGTCAGCTTTACATCGGCACGGCGCGCGGCGTTGATAGAATTTCGCCTGACCTGAAACACATTAAACATTACACGACGAACGACGGTTTAGCCGGTGATTTCGTCCACACCGCGTTTCGCGCAGCGGACGGCGCGATGTGGTTCGGAACGCCGAACGGATTGTCGCGCCTCGTGCCGCGCCGCGAAATTGATGTCGCCGCGCCGCCGGTCTGGTTGAGCAGTTTGCGCGTCGCAGGCGAAAATCGCGCCGTTTCAGAACTCGGCAGCCAAACAATCGGCAATCTCGAACTCGCGCCCGAACAGAACAATTTGGAGATAGAATTTTTCGGCATTGATTTCAGCCCGAACCAATCGCTTCGTTATCAATTTCGGCTCGAAGGCGCGGACGCGGATTGGTCGAAACCGACCGAACGGCGCACGGTCAACTACGCCAATTTGTCGGCGGGCAGTTACCGTTTTCTCGTGCGGGCAATCGGCGCGGACGGCGCGGGCAGCCAGAATCCGGCGGCGATTTCATTCACAATTGCGCGCCCCGTCTGGCAGCGTTGGTGGTTTTTACTGGCAGCGGTTTTTTTAATCAGTCTGGCGATTTACGCGCTCTACCGTTACCGCGTCGCGCAGCTTTTGAAACTGGAAAGAGTGCGAACGAGAATCGCCACCGATTTGCACGACGACATCGGCGCGAGCTTGTCGAAAATTTCTATTCTTTCGGAAATCGTCAATCATCAAATCGCGCCGATTGTTGATAAAAATGCGGAAGTTGAAAAATCGCTGACGGAAATTTCCGGCACGTCGCGCGAGATGGTTGATTCGATGTCGGATATTGTCTGGGCAATCAATCCGCAGCGCGACAGTTTGAGCGATTTGACGGGAAGAATGCGAAATCTGGCGAGCGAGATGTGCGAACTTGCCGACATCGGTTTGCGCTTTTCTCTGTCGGGCGTGGAAGCGGAAAGCAACCTGCCGCTCGGCGCGGATTTGCGGCGCGACATTTATTTGATTTTCAAGGAAACGATAAACAATCTGGTGAAACACTCAAACTGCGAGCGTGTGGAAATCGAGTTTCGGCTCGAAGCGCACGAATTTATTTTCATCGTCAAAGACGACGGTAAAGGATTTGACGCGGCGAGCAAAACCAACGGCAACGGCGCGACACGCGGCGGCAACGGCTTGATAAATATGCGGCGACGCGCCGAAAATCTTGGCGGCGAATATAAAATCGAATCAGTCGCCGGACGCGGCACGAACGTAACGCTGAGAGTTCCGCTGAAGCACGGATTTCAAAATTTTGGGTTGAAAAGATTTTTGTCGAGATAAAATCGCGCTACACAATTGTGCGGTGACGCGCGTGGATTATAAACATAAACTTAAAATCAGAGAGGACAAGTTTATGTTTGAACAATTAGCCGCTGAAAAATTTATGGAAACGACCGGCGAGAAAACAATCAAAGTCGTCATCATCGAAGACTTAAAAGACATCCGCGAGGGTTTGGCGACGATGCTCAATTTTACCGAAGGCTTCGAGTGTGTCGGGAAATTTTATTCGATGGAAGAAGCGTTGCGAAATCTGCACCGCGACGTGCCGGACATCGTTTTGTCCGACATCGGACTTCCGGGAATGGACGGCATCGAGGGCATCGGGATTATCAAAGAAAAATATCCCGAAATGACGATTTTGATGCTGTCGGTTTATACGGACAACGACCGCATTTTCGACGCGCTGTGCGCCGGCGCGTGCGGTTATCTTTTGAAGAAAACGCCGCCCGCGAGAATCATCGAAAGTTTAAAAGAAGCCGTGTCGGGCGGCGCGCCGATGTCGCCGGAGATTGCGAGAAAAGTCATCACGCTTTTTCGTGACGTGCGTCCGCCCGAACGGGTTGATTATGAATTGTCGCCGCACGAAGAACGACTGTTAAAAATGCTGGTTGACGGTCACACCAAAAAAACCGCCGCCGCCGAACTCGGCGTTTCGTTTCACACGGTTTCGTTTCACCTGCGAAGCATTTACGAAAAATTGCAGGTTCACTCGAAAAGCGAAGCCGTCGCTAAAGCTCTCCGCAGTCGGATGTTCAAATAGAAATAATCCAATAAAAACGAATCGGGCGAAGTTTCATAGGTGATTTATATTTATGAAACCTCGCCCGATTCGTTTTTTCGACTTTATTCTTCTGCGGAAAACAAACTGCACAAATGTGTGGTGACGCTCGTTTTCGATTCGCTTATTCTGCTTTCTGTCAACCGGACGAATTGCCGCTGCGATTACCGCGCCGGAGACAAAATAACTAAAACGAAAAATTTTATGAGCCAACTACGAAAAACGAATTCATTTTTTTTCAGACTGATTTTATCCGTCGTCGTGCTGACGATTCTCACGGCAAACTCCGCGCCTGCGTCGGCGCAAAAGAAGTCCGAAGCAAAACCACCGAAGACACGCGACATTATGATTTATGTCTATGACGGTACTCTGTCTACTGAAGAAACGGAATTTCCCCGCGAGCGGCGAATCGTTCCCATCCGCCGCCGCATCGTCAATAACAAACCGCTTAGCCGGGCGTTGAAACTGCTGCTCAAAGGCGCGACCGAAGATGAACTATATGAACGGAATCTGTCGGGTATTGCTACTGACTTGGAATTCGTTTCCGCCCGCATCAAAAATGGAACGGCGCAGATAAATCTCAAATTTGAGGATGAAAAACTTGTTGAAGAAAGTTGGGAAGGCAGCGGATTCAGAAACGAAGATTTCGTCAAAGCCGTCGAGCTGACAGCCAAACAATTTCCCGGCATCGAGCGAGTTTCAATCTGCGTGAACGGCGTTGAAAATTACGCCGATTTCGGCTCGGAGCCAATCAAATGTTCGTTTGGAATGTTTAAAACACAGCACTAGAAAACGAATTAAAAGGTAAAAACGAAATGAGAACGAACCGAACAAAATTTTTGATGCTGCTTTTAACCATCTGTCTTTCTGAGGCTTGGGTTCGTGCGCAGCCGACAGTCGAGCAAATCGCTCCGAACGCGACGCAGATTAACTGGATAACGGACGCGAAATTTTCGCCGTCGGGAAAGTTTCTGGTCGTGCAAACGGATGTCGAATTTTACGTGATTCCGACTGAACGGCTCGGCGAAATAACGGGCGTTATAGACGACGCGGAGTTTTCGTGGACGCAAGGCTGGGCAAAAGGCTTTATGCCGTCGG
>CBDUBY010000172.1:0-7450 GCA_965365505.1 uncultured Pyrinomonadaceae bacterium
ATCTTGAGCTACATTGACGTAGCGGGCGGCGTAGAAGCCGTCAAAGCTACTAAACACGACCGCTTTGTGACCGTGGCGATGAAGGAAGTCATTTTTCTTGAACCGGTCTTTATCGGCGATCTCGTAAGTTTCTACGCCGAAACGACTCGTATCGGCAAAACTTCGATTACGATTAAAGTCGTCGTCGAAGCCGAACGCTTCGGCTCGCACGGTCAAAACGCCGTGCGCGTCACCGAAGCCGAAGTCACCTACGTCGCCATCAATCAATACCGCGAAAAAGTCCGCATCGGAAAATAATATAATGTTCAAATGAACTCGCTAAACACCGCATCGCTCGTCAATCTTTTAGGCTTTACGGTAGGAGTCGCCCTCTACGCATTGCTGCTTGTAATGGTCGTGCGGCATCGCAAATCGAAAGAGAGATTGTCGTTCGATTTGCTGCTTTTGGCGACGGCGATTTTGGGTTTGCTGTGGAACGTCGGCGAGCTTGCCGCAACTGTTTGGAAGGATTTCGGCGCCGGAAAAGCGTCGCCCGTTCTGCTGGCGATTTCATATTCGGCTCTCGGATTTTTGCCGTCGGTCGTCGTGCATTCAGCCGGGAAAAATTCCGAAAATGTGAATGCTCGACTGCTGACATTTGCGGCTTACGGTTTAAGTTCACTTGCCGCTTTTTTTCATTTTCAAGCGGTCATTTTTTCGGGTGTCGCGCCGTCGGATTTAGGTTTGCAGATTTTAACCGTCGGTTCGCTCGCGCTGATTGGCGGGCTTTTGATTTTTAATTTCAAGCAGCCGCTCGAAAACAAAACCGTCTGGATTGCGGCTCTGCTGATATTCGCGGTTTCGGCTTTTCACCTGAGTTTCGGCGGCGAAGAAAATTCGTGGCTCGTCGAACTCGTCGCGCACCAATCCTCGCTCCCGCTCGTTCTTGCCGTTCTGCTGCAAGATTTCCGATTCGCTTTTGCTGACCTTTTTCTCAAACGCGCTTTGTCTTTGTTGCTGCTGGCTCTTGCCGCGTTCGGACTTTACGTTTTCGCTGCCGCGCCGCTGCTCGCGCTGCATAAAGCGCACGAGGAAAACGACGTTCAGGCGATCAGCATTTTACTCACGTTTTGGATTGCGACGGCTTTGATTTATCCGAGTTTGCATCGTTTCGCCGCGTGGCTGGTTGATAAAATCATTCTGCGCCGCGCCGATTACGCCGCGCTTCGCACAGAGATTTTAAACCTAATCGAACGTGAAAATGCGGTTGAAAATGTATTGGCTAAAACCGGCGAAAAACTGGCGACGGCTTTAACAGCAAAGGAAAATAATTGGATTGAAACCGCCGAAAATCCGGCGAATTTTCCGGCGGTCAATTCCGATTTGCGCCGCGCCGAGATTTTCATTCCGACTGTTGAATCGCCCTTTTATAAAATAAATTTAGAAAATTTTGCGGGCGGTCGCCGCCTTTTGTCCGATGAAATCAAACTGCTCGAAGCCGCCGCGCTGCTGGCGGCGCGTAGAGTTGATGCCTTGCGAGTGAGCGATGAGCGATTCGGTCAGCGAATTCGCGAACAGGAATTTTCCAAATTGGCGACCGAAGCCGAGCTTCGCGCGCTTCGAGCACAAATCAACCCGCATTTTCTGTTCAACGCGCTGACGACCATCGGTTATTTGATTCAGACTGCGCCGGAAAAAGCCTTTACAACGCTGATGAAACTGACGCAGCTTTTGCGGCGCGTTCTAAAATCGAGCGGCGAATTTACGCTGTTGAAAGATGAAATCGAACTCGTCGAATCGTATCTCGAAATCGAACAGGCGCGTTTTGAAGAACGTCTGCAAGTTGAGATTGAAGTGCCGGAAGAATTGAAAATTTTGCGCGTTCCGGCTTTGATTCTTCAGCCGCTCGTCGAGAATGCCGTCAAGCACGGCGTTTCAAAATCGAAACTCGGCGGCACGGTGAAAATTTCCGCGAAATTGGAAAGCGAAAACGCGCGAGTATTTTTGAAAATAAATGTTTTCGACAGCGGCGCGGGCGCGAACTTTGACGAGTTAGCCGAAAACAAGCAAACGGGCGTCGGACTGAAAAATATCGAACAGCGTCTGAATTCTTATTACGGCAATGCCGCCTGTCTAAAAATCGAGAGCACAAACGGCACCGGCACGACGGCGGAAATAAAATTTCCCGTCGAAGTATCAGCAAAGCAGAATTCAGCTTAAAAATTATGACCAATAAACTGCGAATCGTGATTGCCGATGATGAACGTCCGGCGCGGTCTTTTTTGAAAAATATCCTGCGGGATTTTGAAGACGCGGAACTCGTCGGCGAAGCGGAAAACGGCGCGGAAGCGATTGAAATTATCAAGGAAAACAACCCCGATTTGGCTTTGCTCGATTTGCAGATGCCGCTGGCTTCGGGCATTGATGTCGTTAAAATGCTGCGTAAATCTCAGATGCCGCTCGTCGCTTTTGTCACGGCTTACGACGAATACGCGGTGCAGGCGTTTGAAATTAATGCGGTTGATTATCTGCTCAAACCAATCGAAAAAGCGCGCCTGCGCGAAACTTTAAACCGCGCTCACGAACGGCTCGAACAAGCCGACTCGCGCCGAAAAGACGCGGCGAATTTGAAAGCCGCCGTCGCCGATTATGAAAACACAAGCGAGAAAACTTTTCTCGAACGAATCCCGATTCGCCTCTCCGACGAAATTTTGTTACTTCCCGTTTCAGAAATCGCGTCCGTCACCGCCGACGGCGAATTGCTGCACCTCACAAACCGGCAAAACAAAAAATACACGATAAATTTTCGCCTTAAAGACATCGAAGCCAGACTCGACCCGCAACGGTTCGTGCGGCTTTCGCGCGGTGCGCTGGTCAACCTGGAAATGATTGCGCGAATCGCTCCGCTGCCGGGCGGAACTTATGCGGTCGCTTTAAAGAACGGTCAGGAAATTTCGTCGAGTCGTTTTCAATCCAGAATTCTGCGCGAGAAATTGCTCAAACTTTAACAAAGAACAGCGTACAAAAACCATATCAATTTCGATAGCAATACTATCGAAATTGATATGGTTTTTGTAAATAATTCTGTGACCGAAACGTCTGTGATGCCTTTTGAATTCATTTAAATCACTATCTTTGCAGCATTTCGGTAAACTCAACCGACTTGTTTGAGTTCGCGGCACAGAAATGGCTTGAATGTGGCGACAGCCGAAACAAAGCATCCCGCAAAAGTTGTTTCAGTTGTTGTTGTCGGAACCATTATCGACTTCAATTTTTTTTCTCATCCTCATAGAAGGCTTCATTCGGCAAAAATGAAGCCTTCTTAATTTTTAAATTTACGGAATCAGAGCCGATTGAATCGGAATATCGCCGTTTTGTCCGAACGCCGTCGCATTAAATTGTCCGTTTGAACTATTCAGACGAAAATAAAATCCGGTGCTTGGTCGCCAAACGGCGATGTCGGTCTTGCCGTCTTTATCGTAATCAGCCGCAACTGGTTTGTCGCCGTTTTGTCCAAAAGTCGTGCCGTTGACCGAACCGTTTCCGCTGTTAAGAACGAACCACGCGCCCGTCGAAGGTCTAAAAATAGCGACGTCGCTGCGCGAGTCGCCGTCGAAATCGCCGTCAATCGGCAAGTCGCCGTGCGCGCCGAACTGAGTGCCGTTGAAGGTGTTTGAGCCGCTGTTCAAAACGAACCACGTTCCGATTGACGGGCGAAAAACAGCTAAATCAGATGTTCCGTCACCATCAAAATCCGACGAATGATGCTGCGTCGCACGCGGTTCGCCATAGATAAAATCGTCCATCGCCACGATGTCAACGCCATTCACGCCGTCACTATTAGTTGAGGAAAGTCCGGCGTTGCCGCTTTCAATAACGACGCGGGCAATTCTTTCTCCGGCGCTAAACGACACGCCGACAAATGATAATCCGCCGTCGAGAACCGGCGCGGAAGCCGCTCCCGGAAGCTGGCTGCCGTCGGCGGCATAGAACCGAACCAGACTGCGATTGCCGCCGCTCGCCGAATCAACGTCGGCAAAAATTACGCCGAAGCCGCTGACGGTCGCCGGAATTTTCGTTCCCGGAATAAAAAACGTCACTTCCAGATTCGGCGTGTTTCGAGCGATAAAAAGACGCTGGGCGCTAAAGGTTTGCAGAATGCTCGCGTAAGAAGCATTAATGTTGCCAAAACGAACCGCCGTGCCGGACGCGGCAGTTGCGCTGACGGCAAATTGATTCAGAGCAGAGCCGGTTTCAGTTTCAATCGCATTGAGAACGATTCCGCGCGGGCTGTTGACGTTGAAAAAATTCGGCGGCAGATTGTTCGGCTCGGAGAAATTGTCCGGCACGCCGTCCCAATTAACTTCGCGCCTGCCCGTCGTGAACGCCTGCCCGTTATTCGGATTTAACGCGCCGCCCAAATCCGCGCGGAATTGGTCAACAATGGGTTGCAGTGCCGTCGCGTTTGCGCCTGAACCCTGTCTGACGACCGGCGCGGCTGAAATTGAAACGGTTAAAATGAACAGTGCGAAACCGCTCAGCAAAAAGAATCGAATGTTGTTATTCATAACTTAAATATCTCCAGGTAATTGTGTTTAATTTTTAATTTTCTCGCGGCGCAGCTTCGTTTTAATGTTTCGAGCCGTTTGCCGTGTGAATTCATTTTCAATTGAAACGGTGAAGGAAATCTTTAGAAAAGTTTGAAAGTTTTATGAAAAAATCTTGAAGTTTTTTTGAGAAGTCGGTAAGCGGAATTTCTAAATCTGTTTTAGCCGGTTAGTTTTTTTATGATAAGAGAATTGTTTGCGGCGATTATCGAATCGAGGCAGACGAGAATTTGCTGCTCGTCCGGTTGGTGGAAATGCAGATGCGCCGGATTAAAGTTCAAGCCCTCCGTCCGCATAATTTTTGCCAGTTCAGACGCTTCGCGGCGGCTCAGAAATTCGGTTTCCGCGCCGCACGATTCGCACTTGAAGATATTTTTGGCGCAATGCGGCGTCGTGATTCTCACGCGGTCGAATTCGATGATGACAGTTCGTTTTAACTTCATTCTTCTCCGGCTTCAAGCAGTCGCGGCTTTTATCGAGCGCAGAAATTTCGGTCGTCTTCGGCTTTTTTGTAGCGCACTCGTCTGATTATCATTGCTAAATCTACTGCTCGTTTTTCTCGATTTTTTATGTTTTATCTTTTCGGTTTTTGCGATAAAATACCTAAATTCACTTAATAAAAGTGCGGCGTCTGCCGCGCTGTTCCAACCTTACCGAAGACAAAAAGTAAAATCTTTAGAGTTTTCTGAAAAAATTCTGAAAGAATTCTGAAAGCGGTTTTATGAAAGATTCGGCAAGCCTAATTTACAGTTTCGGCAAGTTTCGCGTTGACGCGCAGGAGCGTTTATTATTTGACGGCAGCCAGACGATTTCGCTTACGCCGAAGGCTTTCGATATGCTGCTGCTGCTCATCGAAAACGGCGGACACGCCCTCAGTAAAGAAGAAATTATGGAAGCGGTGTGGACGGATTCATTCGTCGAAGAAAACAATCTGGCGCAGAATATTTCCCTGCTCAGAAAAGTTTTGGGCGAAGGCAAAGACGGCGCGAAATATATCGAAACCGTTTCCAAGCGCGGCTATCGTTTTATCGCGCCGGTTTCGATTTTAGAAGCGGAAGAACCCGACTCGATAATTGTCGAACGAACGCGCACCCAATTTACTATTGAGGAATACGAGGAAGACAATGCAACGGTGGGACAAAGCGACGATAGGATAAGCCGCTCGCTGGCAGCAATTATTCAGCCGACTGAATTGAGCATTTCCGAAATTGAAGCTGATTTATCTAACCGTCTCATCGTTCCATCGTCCCCTCGTTTCCAACTACCTGTCTTCAAACCGGAAACGCATTATTGTCAGAACGGCGACGTAAATATCGCTTATCAAACCATCGGCAAAGGCGATTTGGACATTGTGTTTGTCATGGGTTGGGTTTCGCATCTCGAATACTTTTGGGAAGAATCGCACTTCGCCGGTTTTTTAAATCGCCTCGCGTCGTTCTCGCGCCTGATACTTTTCGACAAACGCGGGACGGGTTTATCCGACCGCGTGCCGATTAATGAATTGCCGACGCTCGAACAGCGAATGGATGACGTGCGCTGCGTGATGGACGCGGTTGATTCAACGCGCGCCGCGCTCGTCGGCGTTTCCGAAGGCGGTCCGATGTGCAGCTTGTTCGCCGCCACTTACCCGGAAAAAACCGCCGCGCTCGTAATGATTGGAACTTATGCCAAGCGCATCAAGGACGAAGATTATCCGTGGGGCGTATCAAAGGAAGACCGCGAAGCGTTTTTTGAAATGATGTATCGAAACTGGGGCAAACCCGTCGGCATCGAAGAACGCGCGCCGACGCTTGCCGCCGATGAAGATTTTAGAAACTGGTGGGCAACATATCTGCGAATGGGAGCAAGCCCCGGCGCGGCGGTCGCGCTGACGAAAATGAATGCTGAAATTGATGTCCGAAACGTTCTGCCGACGATTCGCGTGCCGTCGCTTGTAATCCACCGCAGCGGCGACTTGTGTTTGAAAGTCGAAGAAGGTCGCTTTGTCGCGTCAAAAATTCCGGCGTGCAAATTCGTCGAACTCGAAGGCGTTGACCATTTGCCGTTCGTCGGAAATCAGGAAGAAATTCTCGAAGAAATCGAGGAATTTTTAACCGGTGTGCGTCACGCCGAAGATTACGACCGCGTTTTGGCAACGGTGCTGAACGTCAAAATCATTGATGCCCTGTCGAGCGCATTAATTGAAAACTCGAGAAACTACGTCAGCCGTCAAATCGAACTTTTCAAAGGACGTGAAATTTCTTTCGATAAGTCGGGCGTGCTGGCGACGTTCGACGGACCGGCGCGCGCGATTCGCTGCGCGATGGCGATAACGGATGCGGCGCGGCGTTTAAATTTAAACGTAAAAACCGGCTTGCACACGGGCGAATGCGACGTGCGCGGCGAAAAATACAGCGGCTTTGCCGTAAATTTAGCGGAGAAAATCGCCGAAGAAGCAGGTGCTGGCGAGATTCTAGCTTCGCGTACGGTCAAGGATTTGGTTGCCGGTTCGGGAATCGTCTTTGAAGAATTCGGCATAAAATCTTTTGCCGACGCGCAGGGCGAATGGCGTTTGTTTTCGGTCAAAAAATAAATCGGCAGTTTTGCCGGTTGAAATAATAATAGACAAGGCAGCCTGCGCAGTCTGCCTTGTCTATTATTATTTTCAGATCGCAAGGTTTACGGAATCAAACCTGACTGTAGCGAAATGTCGCCTTCCTGTCCGAACGCCGTCGCCTGGAAGTGACCGTTAGAGCTTCTCAAGACGAAATTGACCTGTTCGGCTGAAACCGATGTGACCGTTAAAACGAGAGCGAAACTGCTCAACACTAGAAGCTCGCTCAAAAATCGAAAGCGACGTTCTGAGTTCCGGCTTTAGCTGGCTT
>CBDUBY010000173.1:0-7411 GCA_965365505.1 uncultured Pyrinomonadaceae bacterium
TTGTTGTATTGTTCTTTGAATTTCGGAATGTCGTATGATTTTTGTGCTGCGTCCATAAATTTTGCTCCTTTTTTAAAATGATTTCGGGCAGTCAATACAAATAGAATTTGACTTGTGTTTGTTTGATTGCAGGTGAAATTTATTTTAGCACTTTGATTGGGGAAATATAGAATGTTGCGGCGAAAGAATTTTATATTTAGCCACAGATTGACACAGATGAACACAAGATAAGAAATGATAAAAAACTAGGATTTGTTTCATCTCCTCAAAAAATCAGCGTTCATCTGTGTCAATCTGTGGCTGAAAATTCTTATAAAAATTTGTGCAGTTGGAACGCCAGCATCTTGCTGGCAAACGTTTGCCAGCAAGATGCTGGCGTTCCTTTCGGAACATTGCTTAATATTTTGCGGCAAAAAATCAGACAAAAAAAGTCCGTCTCATTTTGAAATAAGACGGACTCGCATAATTGAAAAATCATTACGCCTGCGCGGGCATTGTGTTGGCAATATCAATGACGTAGCGATAACGAACCTCGCCGTTTTTCATGCGTTTTTGCGCGTCGTTGATGTCTTCCATTGCGATTATTTCGATTTCCGGCGTGATGTTGTGTTCGCCGCAGAAATCGAGAACTTCCTGCGTTTCGGCGATTCCGCCGATGAGCGAACCGGCGACATTACGACGATGAAAGGCGACTTCCTGATTATTTGTCGCTGCTTCAAACGGCAGCAACAGACCGACGACGGCAATCGTCGCGTCGCGTTTCAGAAGTTTGATAAACGAATTGATGTCGTGTTCATAAGGAATCGTGTCGAGCAGAAAATCGTATTTCAATTCGAGTTCAGCGAGCTTGTCAGCATCGCTCTGCAAAACGAAATCCGTCGCGCCGAATTTTTTCGCGTCCGTTTCTTTTTCTTCCGAAGTGCTGAAAACCGTCACTTCCGCGCCCAACGCTTTGGCGAGCTTGACCGCCATATGTCCGAGTCCGCCCAAACCGATGACGCCAACTTTTTGTCCGGCTTCGACTTTCCAATGTTTCAGCGGCGAATAAGTCGTGATGCCCGCGCAGAGAATCGGCGCGACCGCTTTGACATCCAAATTTTCGGGAACTTTCAAAACGAAATGTTCTTTGACGACGATCTTGTCCGAATATCCGCCGTAAGTGTTCGATCCGTCCGGTTTCATCGGACCGTTATAAGTCAAAGTCGCGCCTTTCGGACCTTCGCAGTATTGTTCGAGATTTTCCCGGCAATTTTCACACTCGCCGCACGAATCAACCATACAGCCGACAGCAACCGTGTCTCCGGCTTTAAATTTTGTGACTTCTGCGCCGACCGTCGTCACGCGCCCGACGATTTCGTGTCCCGGCACGCACGGATAAATCGTGTTGCCCCAATCGTTGCTTTCCTGATGCAAATCCGAATGGCACACGCCGCAGTATAAAATTTCAATAGCGACATCTTTCGCTTCCGGCTCGCGCCGTTCAAACTCGATCGGTCCGAGCGATGTAAATGAATGATTATTTCCGTAGCCGATGGCTTTCGTACTTGTCTTGGTTTTTGTGCTTTCCATATTCTCCCTTATTCGTTGGTATTTCAAATTTCTATCATTAAGCCGCAATCCGTCCGATTAACATACGACAAATTCGCAAAATGATGATTTATTAATGTAACGCAACCGGCTTGCCAAAATGTTCGCGGTGAGCAAATTCAGGTTTCGTTTGATTTTGAAATTCGGAGAAGCGAGCCGATTACAGAATTGAGCGTTCCGTAAAATTAAACTGTCGTGTAGATCAAAAATGCGCCGAAGGCGAGCGAAACGAATCCGAACCATCTGAAATAATTCTTGAATTTTTCGGCTGACCACACGGCGTATTCTTTGTGTTTCGAAGATCGGGTGAAAAGCAAACCGAGACTGACGGCGATCAAAACGCAGCCGATTACTGACATCAAAGTCGGATAACGAGTTTGCGCGGCGAATAAAACGAAACCCAGTCCGAAGACGAATCTGCTGATTATTTCAAACGGATGAAACCATTTCTTTTCGCTGAATTTTACAATGCCGTTTGCAAAATACTTTGGAGCAATTATCATCACAACGCTGAGAAGCATCATCAAAATTCCGAAAATTGCGACAACATACATTCGGTTTCCGTTTAGTATTTGAATAAAAAGTTTTTGATTAGGAAAAGATATTTTCTAGCGGCGACTCGTAAAAAAGTTAATTCGCCGCGCCGACGATTCCCATTTTCTCGTAAACGTCTGTCAAAGTTTCACGCGCAATCGCCCGCGCTTTTTCCGCGCCGATTCTTAAAATGGACTTTAAATCTTCGTCCGTATAATTTTTCACTCTTTCTTGAAACGGCTTGAGAAATTCGATGACGGCTTCGGCGGTTTCGGTTTTGAAATGCCCGTAGCCTTTGCCCGCGAAATGCGCTTCGCATTCTTCGGGCGTTTTGCCGGTCATTAGTTGATAAATCGTTAAAAGATTTTTGATTGCTGGGCGAGAGTCGTCAAAAGTAATTTCCGTTCCCGAATCGGTAACGGCGCGTTTGAATTTTTTGAGAATCGTGTCTGCATCGTCGAGCAGAAAAATTGAAGCGTTCGCGTTCTCGTCCGACTTTGACATCTTTTTCGTCGGCTCTTGCAAGGATAAAATCTTCGCGCCGACGGGCGGAATAAACGCTTCGGGAATTCTAAAACATTCGCCGAAATCGCGGTTAAATCTGGCTGCCAAATCTCTTGTCAGTTCGAGATGCTGTTTCTGGTCTTGCCCGATTGGAACGAGTTCGGTTTGATATAGCAAAATGTCCGAAGCCATCAAATTCGGATAAGTGAACAGCCCGACACCGGCGCGTTCCGCGTTGCCTTTGCCTTTGTCCTTGAACTGCGTCATTCGTTCGAGTTCGCCCATTCGCGCCAGACAATTCAAAATCCAGGCGAGTTCGGCGTGTTCGGAAACGTCGGATTGAATAAAGACGGTCGAAATCTGCGGGTCAACGCCGGACGCGAGATAAATTCGGGCTAAATCCAAAGTTTTCTGCCGCAGAATCTGTGGGTCTTGCGGCAAGGTTATCGCGTGCAGATTAACGATGCAGAAAAAACTATCGTATTCGTGTTGCAGCGCGACCCAATTTTTGAGTGCGCCCAAGTAGTTGCCGATGTGCAAACTGCCGGTCGGCTGTGCGCCGCTGAAGATGCGTTTTTTCATCGTTAAAATAATAAGCTCAAAATTAAATTATTCAGTGGTCTGACCAGAAAGCCGATGATTCCCATTTGCATTAAAATAATCAAAATCAGAAAGCCGTAAGTTTCGAGTAAATCGAAAACCGGCTCGAAACTCGCAGGCAAAAACGACTGTAATGCTTTGCTTCCGTCGAGCGGCGGAAACGGCAGCAGATTGAAAACCGCCAAGCCGACGTTCAAAATAACCGTGCTGAAAAGCAAAGTGAAAAGCGGCGCGGTGATTCCGGTTTTGATATTTTCGCCGTTAAATATGCCGTAAGCAATCAGCACTTTGATAGTGATGCTGACGACGGTGGCGATTAGCAGATTGACCGCGATTCCGGCGAGCGAAACCATTACGTTTGCCTGATCTTTTTTGCGCCATTTCAACGGATTGACCGGAGTCGGTTTGCCCCACATAATCAGCGGCAGTCCGGGCATTCCTTGAAAATAGCCCATTATAAATCCGATAATGGGCAGAATCATCGTGCCGAGCGGGTCAATGTGCGGAATCGGATTAAGCGTCACGCGACCGAGCCGATAAGCCGTATCGTCGCCGTATTTCCAGGACATCCAGGCGTGCGCCGCTTCGTGCGCCGAAACCGCGAACAGCCAGACGACCATATAGATAATTAACTTTGAAGCGAAATCCGCAATATCGAAACTTCCCATTCCTTTCTCCGCAATCCGTTGTTTTTACCAGTAAATTGTGCCATTCTTTTCGGGTAAAACAAAATCAGTTCGGGGAGAAATTTTTTAATGCTGAAACAAATGCTTTTCGGCGGCGAATCGAATTTATCAACTGCTGCTAATGCAGGTTTGGCTTTACTGCGCATTTTCGCGGGCGTATCTTTGGCGGCGGCGCACGGCTTGGGAAAAGTTAATGCGCCCGCACAGATTATTGCGGGAGCTGAAAACTTAGGTTTTCCCGTGCCGTTTCTTTTTGGTTGGGCAGCAGCCTTGGCGGAATTCCTTGGCGGCGCGTTTCTTGCACTCGGACTATTCACCAGAATTTCGAGTTTCTTTGTCGCCTGCACAATGCTGACCGCCGCGTTTGGGACGCACCTAAACGACCCGTTTCAAAAAAAGGAGCTTGCGCTTTTGTATCTTTTCATCGCGCTCTGTTTTCTGCTCAAAGGCGCAGGCGATTGGAGCATTGACGCTTTTTTTAGAAAAAGAAATTATTAAAATTTGAAATATGAAAAAACACATCGTCTGCATCGCCAGTTTTTTCAAGGGCAACGAATTTTTCGATGAATGTCACGAGCGTGATTGGCGCGTGACGCTGGTGACGAGCGAAAATCTGCTCGACGCGGCGTGGTCGTGGACGAGTTTGAGCGAGGTCAAAACCGTGCGCGAAAATGCGACACAGGAAGATTACATCCGCGCCGTGACGAACATTGCCGGAGCCAGACCGATTAACCGCATCGTCGGCATTGACGAATTCGACGTTTTGACCGCCGCCAAAGCCAGAGCGTATTTGCAAATCGAAGGTTTGAGTCATTCGTATCTGTTGCGTTTCCGTGACAAATTGCGAATGCGAAACACGGCGACCGAAGCGAATCTGCCGTGTCCCGGATTTACCGGCGCGTTCAACCGAAAAGAAATCGAAGATTTTTTACAAACGGTTCCCGCGCCCTGGATTGTCAAGCCGCGCAGCGAAGTCAACGCTCACGGAATTAAAAAATGCGAAACGAAAGCGGAAGTTTGGCAAATTCTAAACGACTTGGATAATCGTCATACGTGGCGCGACCATCCATCGCAATTTTTGATTGAAAAGTTCATTGAAGGCGAAGTTTTCCACGTTGATTCGGTCGTCGAAAACGGCAAAGTTATAGTCAGCGGCGTGAGCGGTTACGGCAAGCCGCCGTTTAATGTTTCTCATCAGGGCGGCGTTTTTACAACCGCCGTTTTGTCGTATAAATCGAAAGAGCGCAAGGAACTGGAAAAACTTAACAAGCAGCTTTTGAAAAGTTTCGGCTACGAGCGCGGCGTTGCCCACGCCGAATTTCTGCAAAGCAAAGCGGACGGCAAATTTTATCTGCTCGAAGTCGCGGCGCGCGTCGGCGGCGCGTATATCGCCGACGTTCTGGAACACGCCGCCGGTTTTAATCTCTGGCGCGAATGGGCGAAACTCGAAACCTCAGACAAGGAAAATCCATATCAGCCGCCGAAACTTCGACGGGATTATGCGGGAATCGTTTTATGTCTGGCGAATCAGGAACAGCCCGACACCGCGCATTACACCGACGCGGAAATCGTTTATCGCGTATCGAAACCGCATCACGTCGGTTTTATATTTTACTCGAAACGGCGCGAGCGCATTGACGAATTGCTCGGCGATTACACCACGCGGCTGACCAGCGAATTCCTCAACATCGTGCCGACCAAAGAGCGATACGACGAATAGAAAAGCCAAAAGTAAAAAGGCAAAAGGCAAAAGCGATGAAAGGTTTTCACCATTCGGCTTTTGCCTTTTTGTTGTGAGATTATTGATTCGGACATTTTTTATGGTTGTAAAAGCAGATTTGCAAAACGATTCGCCTGACATTTTAGACCATCGGTTAAATCAATTTTTCCCTGAACTGCTCAAGTTTGAATCAATTGAAGCGACGGAAAAATCCGAGGTCTATCGAAAAATAAAATCTGAGGTCGAGAAAATTCTAAATGCCGTCGTGCAGGAAAACTACGCGCCGGAAAATGACGAAAAAACACAAATTGTTTCGGCAATTGCGTGGAATATCGAACGCGGAAATCAATTTGAAGGAATCGCCCGCGCGCTCAAAAATCACAATAAATTAAAAGACAAAGATTTGCTTTTGCTGACTGAATTAGATTATGGAATGGCGCGCAGCGGCAACCGATTCGTCGCGCAGGATTTGGCGCGAAGGTTAAAATTAAATTACGCCTTCGCGCCGTGTTACATTGCGCTGCAAAAGGGAAGCGGCATTGAATCAAATGTGGCGGGCGAGAACACGAAATCCCTGCACGGTTTGGCAATGTTTTCAAAATATCCGATAAAAAATGTCCGTGCCGTGCCGCTGCCGAACGGCAAAGATAAAATGTTCGGCAAGGAAAAACGGCTCGGCTACCTGCGCGCTCTGGTTGCCGACATCGAACATCCGGCGGGCGATTTTCGCGCCGTCACTTTGCATCTCGACGCGCATTCGTCGCGCCGTCATCGGCATCTGCAAATGAAAATCGTGCTGGATTTTTTGGACACGCTACAGCCTTTGCCGACCGTCATCGGCGGCGATTGGAATACGACTACTTACAACGCGCAAAGCGCGAATCACGCCATCGCCGGATATTTTCGCCGCGTAGCGATGGGCGTAAAAAACGTAGTAAAAAATCATTTGCCGCATCCTGACCAATATTTTGAGCGCGGACTTTTTCAGGAATTGGAACAGCGCGGCTTCGATTATAAAAATTTAAACGAAACCGGCGCGGGAACGCTGCATTATGACGTAGAAAACGCCGCATATAATAACAATCTCGGCGATTGGGTGCCGCGCTGGTGTTTCCCATTTATCTTTTGGGCGGCGCGTCGCGTCGGCGGCAAAGTTTCAGGAAGGCTCGACTGGTTCGCCGGAAAGGAAATTGAAGTTCGAGGAAAACCGCAAACCATCGGCGATTTGATTGACGCGGAAAACGTGCCGCTCTCCGACCACGACGCGATTACTTTGGATTTTGTGCCGCAGAAATCTTAACCGCGAAAATTACCAAAGGCGCAAAAATAAAAGGGTATAACTTTGCGTTTTCAGGCGTCTGATTTCGCTTTTGCTTTTCAATATGGTTAAATTTGTTCAGGAGAATATAAAATGCCTGAAGTAGCTTTTTGCCAGACCATCAGTTATAACGCCGATACTTTCGATTACGAAACCGTCAGTCACGAGAACGGCAACGCGACAATGATTAAATTCGAGATAGATTATACTCGTTACAGTCCGGGCGATGTGGTAGTTGTTTTGTCTGGCGACGAAATAGTTTTTCACGGAATCATCGGTAAAATCGAAGAAGGCTGCGCCTACGCCTACGACCCGAAAGGCTCGTTGCTGGCGGCGACCGTTCAATAATTATTATTTGAAAAAGATTTGACACTTCTTCGAGAGATTTTTATTATTAAAATTCGACATCGTGGGGATGTAGCTCAGTTTGGCAGAGCGCTGCGTTCGCAATGCAGAGGTCAG
>CBDUBY010000174.1:0-7411 GCA_965365505.1 uncultured Pyrinomonadaceae bacterium
TTTGCCTGCCACTGCGCTTGACCACCTTTTTATCTTCCGTTACTTAATACAAAGACGGATTGCGGATTTCTTTCCAGAAACTTAAAGAAAAACTTTAAGGAAGCAATCAAACCGCGTCGTCGCGCCAGATTATCAAAGGACAATCGAAAAACGGATGCTTGATAACGCTGACGGCAACGTCGAATGTTTCCCGAATCGTTTCGGCAGTGAAAACCGTTTCGGGCGTGCCGAATGCGCGGACTGTGCCGTGTTTGAGAATCAAAATTTTATCGGCATACTGCGCCGCCAAATTCAAATCGTGCAGAATAATCAAAATTGCCGCGCCCGCGCCCGCGAACTTTCGGGCGGTTTTCAAAGTCGCGTGCTGGTGCGTCAAATCCAAATTTGAAGTCGGCTCATCGAGCAGCAGATAACGATTTTTATCGTTCGATGCTTCCCAAACTTGCGCTAAAACTCTGGCGAGATGAACGCGCTGGCGTTCGCCGCCGGAAAGCGTCGGGTAAATTCTCTCCTGCAAATCGAGCGCGTCAACTTCCCGGAGCGCATCACGCGCAATCCGGTAATCCGTTTCGCTTTCCGCCGCTTCGACGTGCGGCGCGCGTCCCATTAAAACGACTTCCAAAACCGTGAACGGAAAACTGAGCGAAGAATCTTGCGGCAAAACGGCGCGTGACTTGGCGCGTTCGTTTAAACTCCAATCGGCGAGCAATTTTCCGTTCATCGAAACCGCGCCTTGCGTCGGCAATAAATCGCCGCACAAAACTTTTCGCAAAGTAGATTTGCCCGCGCCGTTCTGACCAACAACAGCGAGAATTTCACCCGCGCGAATTTCCAATGATACCGCGTCGAGCAGTTTTTTCGATTGAATTTCGACGGAAATTTCTCTGGCTTCAATCAATGAATGATTCTCCATTTGCGGTCGCGCAGCAGCAGCCACAGAAAAAACGGCGCGCCGACCATCGCCGTCAAAACGCCAATCGGCATTTCGGCAGGCGCAACCAGAGTTCGCGCCGTCAAATCGGCGACGAGCAGCAGACACGCGCCCAAAAGTGCCGAGCCGGGCAAAAGATAACGATGGTCTGCGCCGATCACCAGTCGAAGCAGATGCGGCACGACCAAACCGACAAAGCTAATCAAGCCGGTAAAAGCGACGCTCGCGCCAACCGCTAAAGCAACTAAAACGACGGTCAATCGTTTCGTGCGCTCGATGTCGAAACCGATGTGTCCGGCTTCGGATTCGCCTAGCAAAAGCGCGTTCAGCGGACGCGCCAGACGCGGGAAAACGATTATCGGAATTAAGACAAACGGCGTGATTACCGCGACGGTCGTCCAACTTCCGCCGCCCAAACTTCCCAATTTCCAAAAAGTTAAAGAACGAAGCTGCGTGTCAGTCGCGTAAAAAGTCAGAAAACCCGAAAAGCTCTGCGCGAGCGCATTGATGGCGATTCCCGCGAGCAGCAAAGTCGAGACGACTGTTTGACCGGCGATGGTCGCCAGCCGATAAATAATCAAAGTCATCAAAAGCGCGCCGGCGAAAGCCGCGACGGGAAAAGCAAAAAGCTGAAAAAGCGGTGGCAATGTGAATTTTACGGCATCGCCGATAATAACGACGGCGGTCGCCGCGAGTGCCGCGCCGCTTGAAATTCCGACCAGGCTCGGGTCTGCCAAAGGGTTGCGAAAAAGCCCTTGCATCGCCGCGCCGGAAACGCCGAGAGCCGCGCCCGCGAGCAGTCCAAGTGCGATGCGCGGCAGACGTATGTCGAGCAACGTCCATTCCTGCTGCTCGGTGAATTGATACGGCAAAGACACGCCGAAATTTTTCAAAATGATGGCGAAGATTTGCGATTGAGAAATTTCCACCGCTCCTTTGTCGGCAGAAAGCAGAACGATAAAAATTAAACAGACGAGCAAAGCGAGCAGAACGACGCGCCCGCGACTCGTTTTTAATTTTGTTCGCAGACCGGGAAAAAGACGCGCACCGACGCTGTTATTTTTTGCTTCGTTCATTCAAGAATAAATAATAACTTACGCGAATTCATCTTTTGTCGCCGAAGACGACTAACATCATAGCGTAGGGAAAGCGAATAAAATGAGCGCATCCCTACGCCAATCGTTCGCGTGTTGTTGCTCGCCTTCAGCGAGCGGACGGATTTGTTGAATCTGCTCCCGGCGATTCTCGCCGGGCTATAATATAAGTCGCTTTCAGCGACAAAAAAATTAAATCGTTTAAGGTAAATGAAAAGTTTGTTGGTATGATTTTCACCTTTCACTTTTCACTTAATTACTGACCGAGTTCCGGGTGAAATTTCACGGCAAGCTCGCTGACGGCTTTGCCCACGCCGGGACCGAAGCCTTGAAAATACATATCCGATACGGGAACGATACGTTTGTTTTTGCCTGCCGGCGTAACCGCAACGCCGGGAAATTTTATTACGCCGTCAACGCCGCCGCTGCGCTCGAAACTTCCCTGCGTGATTAAAATAATGTCGGGCTGCGCGGCGACGACCGCTTCGTCGGTCATTTCGCGGAAACCCGTGAATTCGGTGAACGGATTCGCGCCGCCAGCCAGTTTAATCATTTCGTCAACCGTCGTTCCCGCGCCGCTCATCGTCGCATTCGACATATTCGGTCCGCGCCCGACGAACATTACTTTCGGCGTGGAAGTTTTCTTCTCCAACAATTTAGCGGCTTCCTTCATTTCCGCGTCTATTTTATCGGCGAGCGTTTTGCCTTTTTCTTCCGCTCCGAGAGCGCGGGCGACGGTCATAATTTTTTGCTTGACAGTTTCGGTCGTGTAATTCGGCGTTAAAGTTAAAACCGCGATTCCCGCGCCGCGAAGCTGGTCGAAAATCTGCGCGGGCGCGGAATCCGCGCCTAAAATTACCAGCGTCGGTTTGAGAGCCAAAATACCTTCGGCATTCAGAGACGTGCGACCGCCGACTTTCGGCAAACTTGCCGTCTGCGGCAGATATTCCGCGCTCGAATTATCAACGGCAATCAGTTTGTCGCCCTCGCCGAGCGCGTATATCGTTTCGGTCGTCGCCGTGCCGACGCTGACAATCCGCGAACTGTCGGCGATGTTGACGGTTTTTCCTTCCGCATCAATTACGCTGACGACTGATTTCGACGAATTACTGTTTGTCGGCGCGGACGAATTGCAGCCGCTCAAAACCGAAAAACAAATCAGGCTGACGATGAAAAATTTGATTGGGTTAAATTTCATTTTGTTTAGATATAAAAAGCGGGCGAATTTTTTTTCGCCCGAAGTTGATTCAAATTGTTTCGGCATTCCGAGAATTCAGTTTGAATCTCAAATGCTTTCATTTAGAAAGTGAACCGCGCCTGCAACTGGAACATTCGCGGCGGGTCAATGTTGGCGAACGCCGGAATCGCGCTTGTTTGGGTCGTCACGCCGACAAATCTTCCAAAAGTCGGACTCGGCGTTTCGGCGTTGCCATAGACGGTTACGCCGCGACCGAGAAAGTTGCCGTGATTGAAAAGATTAAAGCCTTCGACGCGCAGCAAAAGATTCATTCGTTCCGAAAGCCTGATGCGGTTTTCGACGAACGCCGAAACGTCCTGCGTGCCGCTGCCGCGAAACGCCGATTTGCTGATGACGCTGCCGTTGACGAACGGGCGGTCGTTGGTCGCGCCGTCGCCGTCGTTGTCAACGCCGGTCGTCGAATTGAACGGACGCGCCGAAGCGAACTGCATCAGCGTCCCGACGGTGAAGCGAAAAGGAAGACGATAATTGGCGGCGATAACCGCGCGATGCCTTTGGTCGAGCAGGCTCGGTCCGCGTTCTTCCTCGCCGAGTCGAGCGATGTTGGCTTGATTCGGTCCGATGCCGTTGCCGTCCGGCTCGCTCGTGTTAGTGGCTTTCGATAGAGTGTAGCCGACCGAAACAAACAGACGCGAATTGCCGCGATAAGTCGCCAAAGTCTGCAAGCCGTCGTAATCGGCAACGCCGAGATTGGTCAATACATTGACCGAACGAACGCCGCCGTTCACCGGCACAATCGGGCGCGTCAAATTCGCCGCCGCAACGGTTCTGGTTTGTCCGGCGGCACTTCGGTCAAACGGCGCGGGCGCGTTTAAATCAACCGTGCGGTCAATGCCCGACAAATGTTGACGCACATAATCCGCGCCGAAGAAAAAGCCTTTGAAAAATTCGCGTTCCGCGCCGATGGTAAAAATCTGACTGCGCGGATTTTCCAACTTATCGGGATAATTCGGCAATAAATCGAAGTTTATACCGTAGCTCGCAAACTGTGCTTGATAAAAAGACCGCAGTCCCGCGCGAAGCGTAATGTTGCGCGCCGGACGTTGCGAAGCCGGCAGCGTTCGCGGATCAATCGGCACGGGCAGACACGCGCCCGTCAGACAAGTCGGAAAGCCGGTTTGTCCCGGTGTCGCGGTGTAAGTCGTCAAACCGTCCAATCCGCCGACCAGATAGCTGGCGACCGCGTTCGAGCGAATCTGCGTGTAATACATTCCGTAACCGCCCCGAATCGCCGTTCGCGCGTCGCCGCCCGGATTCCAGCCGAAGCCGATGCGCGGCGCGAAGTTTCCATTCGCGTCGGTCAGCGTCTGCCGGTCATAGCGCAAACCTAAATCAATCGTCAAATCGGAGCGCAGACGAATGTTGTCCTGCACAAATCCGCTGACCAGCCATTGGTTCAATTTGTAGCTGCTGATGCCGTAATTGACCGGCTGCGTGTAACTCTGCACGTCGGCGAGCGTTAGCTGGCTGAACGGCAATCCGCTGCGCGGTCCCGTGCTGAGAAACGTCAGCGTGCCGAGCGTCGCCGTGCCGGGTTCGCTGCCCGTGCCGCCCGAAGTGTGAAAAATCGCGCTGCCGCCGAAGCGAAAATTATTTTTGCCCGATGTCCACGACAAGGTATCCGAAAGCTGCATCTGGCGGCTGTAAATGTCGGAAGAACGCGATTCGCCGATGGTGAACGGCGAATTGCCGCCGCGCGTATAAGCCGTCGAAGGATTTTGCGCTTCCCAGAGCGTTATCGGGTCGCCGTTCAAAAAGGAGAATCGTGCTTCGTTCAGCAGATTAGCGTTAATTACCCATGTATAATTGACCTGCCCGGTCACCGAATGCCGCGTGTAACGGCGGGCGACGGTCGGCGCGTTCGTGCCGCTCACGGCATCTTGCGGATTGTCGTCGCTAAATCGGTCAACATTAAGTCGAAAAGCCAGGTTTTGGGCGGCGGCGAGTTTATGATCAACGCGCCCGTCAAACAAAAACTGCCGGTAATGTCCCGTGTAATCGAGTCGTCCGTCTGACGGCAAGACGAAAGCGGGCAGCGTCGGCGAAAGATACGTCGTGCGATTCTGCCTTGTGTAATCAGCCGCCGCGAAAAAGAAAGTTTTGTCTCTGATAATCGGACCGCCGATTGCGCCCGAACCCTGCGAGAGTTCATCTGGAACGTCCACCGGACTGATTGCCGCCAGCGTCGCCGGTGTCGTGCAGGTCGGAACTGATTCAGGGCAGAAATTTTTGGTTGAAAAACCTTTCGCCTGCCAGCCGCCGGGACGAAACAGATACAACGCTTCGCCGCGAAAATCGTTCGTGCCGGATTTCGTCACGATGTTCAGCGCGGGACCGGAAGTCCAGCCGAATTCGGCGGAGAAAGCGTTTGAAAGCACGTTCGCTTCCTGAATCGCACCCAGCGGTACGGTTGCCGTCGCCGTCTGTCGTCCCCAGCCTTCGTCATTGTTGCCGCCGTCGAGCAACACGGTCGTCGAACGCCGTCCGCCCACGCCAGTCACGAAATACGTCGCGTTGACAAACAAATCGCCCGTGCCTTTCGCCTGCCGGAAAGCCGAATTGAGCAGCGGCAAGGTGGTCGCCTTACGACCGAGAATCGGTGTTTCGTCAATCGTCGGACTGTCGAGCCGTTTGCCGATTAGCGGGTCGGCGCGCACGCCCTCGGTCGTCCCGAAAACCGTAACTTCATTCGGTTCTGCGCCGCTCACCGACAGAACAAACTCGAACGAGGCGGCTTCGTTGGCGCGCAGTTCAATTTCATTTTTCGTCTGCGCGGCGAAACCGTTACTCGACGCCGTAATCTGATATTTGCCGGTTAGCGGCAAATTTGAGATTGTGAAACTTCCGTCTGAATCAGTCGTCGCGTCGCGCCGCAAGCCGGTTGATTCGTTGACGACGGCAACGCTCGCGCCGACGACCGCCGCTTTATTTTGATCCGAAACTTTCCCCCGAATCGTCGCGGTGTCAATCGTCTGCGCAAACGACGCCGCCGTTAAGAAAATGATTGCCAAATAAAACCCGACGGTTTTTTTCAACACGAAATTAATCCGCGTTTCCCGCGAACAAAAAAAGCGATTGTTAATCATAAAAAACTCTCTGAAATTTTGTTGGTGATTGTAAAAATTGTGGACGAGAAATGTTAGCGTTTGCCGCCATCTACTACCAGACTTCGTAGCTTATTTCAGAGAAATAAATTTATTTCGTCAAAGAATCGCCGCGTTTGACTTTTGAGAATCAAAAAAGCGGAGAGGAAAATTTAAATTTTCCTCTTCGCTTTTTTAGAATGATAATGCCCTCGGCGGGATTTGAACCTGCGACCTTCCGCTTAGGAGGCGGACGCTCTATCCAACTGAGCTACGAGAGCGCAAAGCATTTTTGATTTTAGATTTGTGCTTGACGATTGTCTAATCTTTACGATTCGTAGCGGATTAAAGACCGCACATCGTAGCCGTCGAATTTGGCGCGACCATTCAGGAAATCTAATTCGACGAGAAATAAAAGCCCGACGATTTCGCCGCCCAAGCCTTCGACCAAATCAACTACCGCTTTCGCCGTGCCGCCGGTCGCCAGAAGGTCGTCCACGATTAAAACTCGATGACCTTCGCCGATTGCGTCTTTGTGCATTTCCAAAGTATCTTGTCCGTATTCCAAATCATACGACACGGAAACTTTTTCGGCGGGCAGTTTTTTCGGTTTGCGAACCGGCACAAAACCTGCGCCCAAGTGGTAGGCAAGCGGCGCGGCGAAAATAAATCCGCGCGATTCAACGCCGATTACCGTGTCAATGCGCTCGCCCTTAAATGCGTCGGCGAGCGCGTCAATCGTTTGCTTCAAACCGTCCGCGTCTTTGAGCAGCGTCGTGATGTCGTAAAAATTGATGCCTTCCTTTGGAAAGTCAGGCACTTCTCTGATTAATTTTCTTAAATTGTCCATTGGTTATTTTTCGATACGAAACGATGAATATAAATTTGCCGGTTCCAAAACCATTTCTTCCAGGTGTTCGACGTTTGAATAACTCGGTCCGGCAATCAGATCGTTTTTAAAATTCTCAACCGATTTTTCACTGCCTTCGACGTAACTTTCGACTCGTCCGTCGGTTAAGTTTTTCACGTAACCGCGAACCTGATG
>CBDUBY010000175.1:0-7407 GCA_965365505.1 uncultured Pyrinomonadaceae bacterium
GATTGAGCGAAACGAAAAATCATGACTTACACAAATTTCACCAAATTCTTTTGATAGATTTCCCTTTCAGATAATCATCGAAAATAGCATCTGCGCTGATAAAATTTATATTTTCGACAATCGCCTGCGATACGATAATGCGGTCAAACGGGTCGCGGTGATGAAATGGAAGACGATTTTGTTCGACGGTGTGAGCGAAATTTATCGGTAAAATTTGGATTTAATTGTCGTTCACGTCGTCAATTATCGTTTCATATTCTCCGTTGACAATCAATTTTCCGAGCGCGGTTTTAATTGATATTTCCCAAAGGCTGGTGATGCTGATGAAGATTTCGTTTTGTCCGTCTTCGATTTAAGTTTTGGCGGTCAGGCTGAGTTCGTTCGCCTGTGAAACGAACCACAGGAAAACGTAAGTATCAATGAGATATTGCATCACATATACTCCTTGAAATCTTCGAGCGGCTCGTCAAAATCGGGCGCGAGTTTAAATTTGTCCTTCGCGCTTCCGGCTTTTCTGTTTATTCTTTTCCCGTTTTGCGCGTTGTGTTTCGCCTGCAAAAATTCGACGTAATGCAAAGCCTCCTGTTTCAGTTGTTCGGGAAGCTGTTGAAGCTGTGCCAAGATTATCTTTTCTTCGGTCATAACGACATTCTCTCAATCCATCAAATTTTCCAAGATGATTTACAAAATCAAATCCTTAATATGAAAAGCGGCAATCTTTTGACTGCCGAAAGCCAAAGGGTTATCTTAAAATTATGAAAGTCGAAACTTGCGTAACAATTTCAGAGGATTTATTGAATGAATTAGATGAGTTCTCTAACGGAGACGGCAATCGCTCGGAGTTTGTGGAAAAGGCGTTGCGAAAATATCTCGATGATTTAAAGTTTCGACGAAGAGTTAGCGAAAACGCCGAGAAAGAAAAAGAAATTATAAATCGAATGACTGTCGAGCAGCGCGAAGAAATTGAAGACAACATCCGTTTTGTCGCCGAGTTAAATTTGAAGGCGTTAAATAAATGAAACGCGGCGAATTGTATAGAATTGAAAAACCGTCTAAACAAGACCCGAAGAAATTTCGCGTCTATCTCGTCGTGAGCCGTCAGCCTTTTATTGACACAGGATATAGTTCCGTAATTTGCGCGCCCATTTATACAACTTACAACAATTTGCTGACTGAAATCAGCGTCAGTATTGATGAAGCACTAAAGCACGATAGCGCTGTTCGATGCGACGAATTAGCCAGTTTGCCTAAATCTGCTTTGACTAATTTTATCGGCTCACTCTCGCCGCAAAAAATTCAGGAACTAAATCAAGCATTAAAAATCGCGCTCGAAATTGATTGAGCCGGATTATTTATAAAATCAATTTTTGAAATTTTATGAATGAAAAACAATACGCAGGAAAATCGGCAATCGTCACCGGCGCGACGCGCGGCATCGGCAGAGCGATTGCTTTGGAATTAGCGACGCGTGGCGCGAACGTCGCTTTTAATTATTCGAAAAGCGCGGACGAAGCCGACAAATTAAAGGCGGAAATCGAAACGCTCGGCGTGAAATGTTTTGCGGCGCAGTGTGATGTGGCGAATACCGAAAGTGCAGCCGAGTTTTGCAAACAAGTGAAAGAAGCGTTCGGCACGGTTGATTTTTTAATCAACAACGCCGGAATTACGCGCGACACTTTGATTTTGCGGATGAAGGAAGACGATTGGGACGCGGTGATTGATACTAATTTGAAAGGCGCGTGGAATTTCTCGAAGGCGGTATTGCGCTTTATGATGAAGAACGAATCGGGCGGCACGATCTTAAATATCTCCTCGATTAGCGGCGTGGTTGGAATGCAGGGACAGTCGAATTATTCGGCATCAAAAGCCGGAATGATCGGGCTGACTAAATCTCTAGCGAAAGAGGTGGCGAGCAGGAAAATTACCGTCAACGCGCTTGCTTTGGGTTTAATCGAAACCGATATGAGCGGGCAGCTTTCCGATGAATATCAAACAAAATTGATTGAGATGATTCCGCTCGGCAGACTAGGAAACGTGCAGGAAGTCGCGGAAATTGTTTGTTTTATGTTGTCCGACGCGGCGCGTTATATTACAGGTCAGGTCGTTCAAGCCGACGGCGGACTGGCAATGTAAGAATCACGAATTACGAATTTCTTTATTTCACAATTTGTAATTTGAAGTTCGTGATTCGTAATTGAATCTTATGCAGTATGTGAAAGACGAGGAAAATGCCGAACGGCAGATTTCGCCGGAAGAATATCTGGCGGCTCAGAAAACCCGGATTCGGACGCGCTCTTTTTGGGCAATCGGCATCGGCGGGTTTGTCGTCGCCGCGCACCTGGCTTGGCTTGCGCTGTTTAGTTTTGCCGGACTCGACGCGGATTTTTCGGTGCTGTTTCGCAGCATATTTTTTATTTTGGGATTGTTCATTTTCGCGGGCGGCGTGTGGGGTTTGCGCCACGCGAAAAATCTTAAGCTCCAAGATTTGATTGCCTCGCCAGAAGCGATTGAATTTGCCCGCCAATCAGAACTTTCCACGCCGTATTTCACATACGTTCTGGTTGGCTTAATCATCGCCGTTACGCTTTGCCAGATGTCTGCCGGATTGGAAGAATCACGAAAAATCGCCGGTCTTGAGAAGCCCGATTTTTGGCAGCGCGGCGAGTATTGGCGTATTTTAACCAGCGCGACTTTGCACGGCGGAGTTCTGCACATCTTTTTTAACGGGCAGGCGCTTCTCGGCTTTGGCGGTCTTATCGAATACCTTTCCAATCGTGCCCATTTGTTAATTGTTTTCGTTTTAGCAATAGTCGGCGGCGGTTTATGCAGCTTATTTTTTATGCCCGACGGAAATTCAGTCGGGGCGTCCGGCGGTATAATGGGCTTAATCGGTTATCTGGCGATTTACGGCTACCGGCGCAAACGTCAACTGCCGCCCGACTTTCTGAAAAGTATGCTAATCAATATCGGGTTTATTGCCGCTTTCGGTTTGGTCGCTTACCAGTTTATTGATAATTTCGCTCATCTGGGCGGTTTTCTGGTGGGCGCGATTTACGGTTTGATACAGATTTCGAGCGATTTGCAAAAAAATCCCAGAAAAGTCGGCGCGCCTCTCGAACTGCTCGGTTACGCCGCGCTGATAATTTTTGTTTTCTCATGTCTATACAGTATTTTGCTGCTCTTAAAAGTCGTTCAATAATTTCCCTTTCAAAAATCCTTTTCTATGCCGAGAATCAGAGTTCACCAGCACGTTAATCCGCTTGCGCCGTATTTCAGGTTCACGCCGATGCCCATTGAAATTGAAAAGATTTTCGCCGATTCGCGTCTGCCGCTGCATCTTGACATCGGTTCGGCGCGCGGCAGATTTCTTCTGAAAATGGCGGAGATTTTTCCTGAAAAGAATTTTCTCGGCGTGGAAATCCGCGAGCCGCTCGTTGAAGAAGCCAACCGGCTCGCGCAGGAAAAAAATCGGACTAATCTGTATTACGAATTTAACAACGCGACATATTCTTTGGATCTACTTTTAGAGAAACTTCCCGCTGACATTTTGCAAACCGTAACGATTCAGTTTCCCGACCCGTGGTATAAAAAAAAGCACGCCAAACGGCGGATGGTCAATGAAAATTTAGTCGAAACGGTCGTCGGGCATTTAAAGAATTTGGGCGAGATTTTCATTCAGACCGATGTTGATTTTCTGGCAGATGAAATGTTTGAAATTTTTCGAGCAAATAAAAGTTTGCGTGAAGTTGAATTAACTGAAAATCCGTTTTCGGTAAAGACGGAGCGTGAAATGGCGGTCGAAGAAAGAGAATTGCCAATCTACCGCCGAAAATTTATAAAAATTTAACCACGAAACGACACGAAAAAACACGAAACAAATCGAAAATACTTTTCGTGTTGCTTCGTGTTTTTTCGTGGTTAAATTTTCGTCCTAATCGTTAAGGCGAATCGAGCGAATCATATTGCGAAACGCCGTGTTGTAGCTTGCCGATTCGCTTTCGGGCGTCACCGTCACAATGTAGAGCAAACTGCCGTTGCGAAGCTGCGTGGTGTAGACCGTCGCAATTTCAGTTCTGTTAGTCGTCGGCGAACGTCCCGACAAAACCGTCGCATAGCCTTGTCGTCCGGCAATCGTCGCGCGTGTGAAATTTGAATTCTGGCGCAGATAATTGTTGACTTGCAGAACGCCGTTGACATAATCTTCGCTGGCTTGTCCTAAGTTGCGGCTATTGGTTTGCGCGATGCCGATCATTACGCCGTGCGTGATGCCGCTGTCGCCGTAAGCTCCTTCGGGCGCGAACTGAACCATTGTCTGCGTTTCAAAAGCCTTCCAATTGTTCGGCACGTTTAATTGTATCCAGTTGCCGCCCGTGTAGGTTTGCACACGCGACGACGGAAGCGGAACGCGAGTCGAATATCTGCCGCCAGCCGTCGGATTTTGTCCGCCGTTGTTCGCCGGATTTTGTTCGATTTCCGACATTGATTGAGCACGCGGCAAGCGTCGGAGTTTGCTTTGAATGCGTTCAAACTGCGCCGTGCTTTGCGTCGCGTTCGGCGAGATGCGAAGCAGTTGCGCTTCGCGGTTGATGGCTTCATAGCGGTTCGACGGATTCGGGTGACTGCTCAAAAATTCCGGTGCGCGGCTGCCGCCCGACTGCTGTTCGATGGTGCGAAACATATTCGCCAAGTCACGCGGGTCATAACCTGCGCCAGCCATAATCTGCGCGCCCAAGATGTCGGCTTTCGATTCATAATCGCGACTGTAAGTCGTCATCCACGCTTGCGCGCCCAACGCTCCCAACTGCGCTCCGGCTTCGCCGCCGAGAATCGCGCCGCCGAGAATCAAGCCAATTGTGCCGATTTGATTTAGCGGATTGCTTTGTTTCGTCGCTCCGGCAGTTCCGTGACGCAAAGCAACGTGCGCAATTTCGTGCGCCATAACGCCTGCCATTTCGCCTTCGGTTTTGGCGGCTTCAATCATTCCGCGATTGACATACATCGGTCCGCCCGGCAAAGCGAAAGCATTGATGTCGCGGGCGTTGACGACTTTAAATCGGTAGTTAAAAGCCGACTGCCGGAACTGCGACGGAATGGCATCAACCAGTCTGTCGCCGACTTGCTGGATATAGCGCGTTGCTTCAGAATCGTTCAAAATCGGCATTTGGCGTTCAACTTCCATTGATGCTTTCTGCCCGATCTGTACGTCTTCCTGAACTTTATATTTGTTTTTCGGCATCGTAACGCGCGTTTGTCCGAGTGCCGCAAGCGGCATTACCAAAAGCGTCCACGCCATCAACATCGCCGTTAAATTTCTGCCCAAATTGTATTTTTTCATTTTTTCTTTTCTCCCAATTTTCGTTATTTGCCCAAACCGTTTCCAAACTGTCAATTAACATTCAAGGCAACTATCAGATGAAATTTTCACAAATCGAAGTTTGCTGATTAGACACTATTGCTTCTGCAATCACCATACCAGAAACCGTGCAGATTTAGGATTGCGGTTTTGAAATTTATTTTTCCTGAGGAAAATTCCTGATGCCCAATTGAGATGTTACAGAGTTGTTACGCCGGGTTTTGTCCCAATAGACAAGGCATTTAAGCATCGGTTATATTTGGTGTTTTCATTCTTAAATTTGAACGATGGAGATTCTGAAAAAAGATGGCTTTTAGCTTATTGCCGCGAGAAGACGAATACTTTACGCTTTTCTCGCAGATGACCGAAAAGATTCAACAAGCGTCCAATTCGTTAGTCGCGATGATGCAGGACAAAAACGAAACTTTTGAGGCGCACGTCAAACGCATCAAGGATATTGAACACGAATGCGACGAATTGACGCACATCGTGACTACCAAGCTCAACAAATCCTTTATTACGCCGTTTGACCGTGAAGATATTTTTGCTCTGGTCGTCGCGCTCGACGACGTTTGCGATTATATTGATGCAGGCGCGCGGGCGATTTTGATGTATGACATCAAGGAGGTCAGCGACCACGCCAAACACCTTGCTAAAGTCATTCAAGGGCTGGCGATCGAGGTAAATTCCGCCGTCTCGATGCTCTCGAAACCCGACGGAATGAATCAGCACATCGTCGAAATTCATCGTCTTGAGAACGAAGCCGACGACGTTTATTTTCGCGCCATCGGCGAGCTTTTTCAAAATCAAACCGACGCGATGACGGTGATTAAATGGAAGGAACTCTACGAAATTCTGGAAAACGGCACCGACCATTGCGAGCGCGTCGCAAACATTGTCGAAAGCATTATTTTGAAACACACCTAGTTTAGTTGTGAGTGGTTAAGTGGTGAGCGAATAGTTAAAATTTTTCACTCATCACTTATCACTCATCACTTACCACTATTTATGGAAGCTACCACCGCACTTGTCGTTTTTATCATTTTCATCGCGCTGGTGTTCGACTACACGAATGGTTTTCACGACGCGGCAAACTCAATCGCCACAGTTGTTTCGACTCGTGTGTTGTCGCCCGGCGCAGCGGTTACGATGGCTGCGTTTTTTAATTTTATCGCGTTTGCCGTCTTCGGTACGGGCGTGGCGAAGACCATCGGCGGCGATATGGTCGAAATTAACGCCGTTCCCGAAGACAGTCGTTTATACGTTTTGCTGGCTGGCTTACTCGGCGTGATTACGTGGAACATTATCACCTGGCAATTGGGCTTGCCGACTTCGAGTTCGCACGCCCTTGTCGGCGGTTACGCGGGCGCGGCGGTCGCGGCACACGGCGCGTTCGGAACTTTGTTCAGCAAATTGGCGGCTTTTCTGACGGGCGACACGGCTGCCGGACTGACACTGTTCAGCGGTTTCGCCGAAGTCTTGAAAGCCGATGGATGGATAAAGACGCTTTCATTCATTGTGCTGTCGCCGCTTATCGGCGCGACTTTGGGATTCATTTTAATGGTGGCGGTTTTCTGGATTTTCCACTCGCTGCGCACGCCGGTTTCCAGAGTTGATAAAGGCTTTCGCGTCGGACAACTGTTTTCCGCCGCCGCTTATTCGCTTGGACACGGCGGCAACGACGCGCAAAAGACGATGGGCATTATCACTATTGTTCTGGTCGCGGGCGGATTTCTGCAAAATACGGCGGACGGCAGACTTCCCGAAATTCCGATCTGGGTCGTGCTTTCCGCGCACGGCGCAATCGCGCTCGGCACGCTGACGGGCGGCTGGAAAATTGTTAAAACAATGGGTTCTAAAATTTCGAAACTCCAGCCGGTCGGCGGATTCTGCGCGGAAACGGCGGGCGCGATTACGTTGTTCGGCGCGACCTACGCAGGAATCCCCGTTTCGACAACGCACACGATTACCGGCGCAATCGTCGGCGTCGGCTCGGCGAAACGACTATCAGCAGTCAAATGGGGCGTAGCGGGCAGAATCGTCTGGGCGTGGGT
>CBDUBY010000176.1:0-7359 GCA_965365505.1 uncultured Pyrinomonadaceae bacterium
TTTCAAAAGTCGCGCGGGCGACAAAGCCTTCGTCAATCGCCTTGTTCAACATCTCGAACGCTTTGTCGGTTTGCTTCAAACGAACATAAGCGCAAGCCATATTGTAATATGCCAAACCGCGCGTGTTCGCGCCCGGCGGAATTCCGGCTTCAAAGGCTTTTTCGTAAGATTTTATCGCATCTTCGCTGCGGTTCAGATTCATTTGCGCGAAGGCTAATTGTCCGTATGTAAAACTGTTTCGCCCGCCAAGTTCGATGGCTTTCGACAAATAATTCGCGGCTTCTTCCCATCGTTTTTGCGCGATTCGCGTTTGCCCCAAACCGTTGTAAACGCCGCCGTGATTTACGCCGAGCGCGAGTGCTTTTTCGTAAGCCGCGCTTGCTTCGTCCGTGCGCCTGAGTTGTCCGAACATTCTGCCCAACTGCGCGTAAGCCGCGCCGTCTGACGGATTTTCAGCGACGTATTTTGTCAAAAGTTCGACGGCTCGCGGTGCGTCGTTCCAATAAAGTTTTTCGACAATTTCCCGCCCTTTGGAAAATTCCCAGGCGGGCTGCGGAACGGGTTCGAGATGCGTTTTCCAGAAATTTATCGCCTGCTGAATAACGCGGCGCGATTCGTCATTGTCGGAAAAAGCGTCGAAAGCGTGCGGCAGATTCGCCGCGAAAAGCAGCGTCCACGGCGCGCGCGCTTCGGAAACTCGCTGCCAGAGATTTGCCGACGATTGTCCCAAACCAGCCACGTCGCCTTCCGCCAAAATAAATAAAACCGGCAAATCCTTCCGCAGACGAGTTTCCGCTGACGGCGCGCCGCCATAGAAAAGCGCGGCGGCTTTGATGCCTTTCGCTGCCGCATCATTCATCAGATAAACGGTGCTTTCCGAAACATTCGCCGAAGCCGCGTAAACGCCCAGACGAGTCGCGTCAATGCCGTGTTTCGCGCCTTCTTTTTCTAAAAAATCAAACAATCCGCGCAAAGATTCCTGAATTCGTTCGCCGTCCGCGTCCATCGAAATTCCAATTATTCCGTGCGCGGCAACCAGACGCGGAAACGATTTGTAAATTTCCCAACTTTTAACCTTTGGCTGATTAGGTGCGTCGCCGATGGCGTTCAAGAAAATCACGGCGGGAAATTTATCGCCCGCTTTCGCATTCGGCGGCGTGTAAATATCAATCGCCAACGTGCCTTTCGCGTCTTTCAGATACGGAACGTCGGCTTTTAATTTCACATTCTTCGTCGCCGGAACGTCATAAACCACGCCCCAATTCGTCGCGTCGAGCGGCGAGCGCGGCTGATTGGTTTGAGCGAAAAAATTCAGCGAAAGCGTGAAAATTAAAGCGGATAAAAAAAACGTCTTTTTCATAAAAATCTCCTCAAAAGTTACTCGGAACTTTTTATCATTGCTTTTTCTTTTTCGGTGCAGCCGTCTGGTTCGATGGTCGAAGTCGAATTGCCGATGCGCCAGCCTTCCGCCGTGCGAATTAGGTGAAACGAATTCATTCCGCAATGCGCCAGTTTGCCGTTCACCGTAAAAACGTAACGCCCGAAAACGAGCGCGACATCGCCGAAAATTTTCGTTTCCGTGTCATACATTCGCTCGAAAATTTCGCCGCGTTTGACGGCGAAGAATTTCGAGAACTGTTCGCGCGTCAAAACTTCGGTTTTATTTTTGCCGTCCTTGTCTTTAATCAGCGCGACGAGCTGCGATTCGGGCGTGTGCAGCGCAACGATTTCATCGGGTTTGTGCGCCGTCATCAAATCAAAAAGTTTATCAACCGTCGCCAACGCGCTATTGTCGTCAGTCGTTTTTGTTTCCTTCGCGTCGCAGTTTGTAAATTCGAGCGTCGAAGTTCCGTTCGCAATTTTCCAGCCGTTTACAGTTCGCAAAAGATGAAAGGCGTTCGCGCCGCAGTGCGAGAATTTTTCGCCGACGTAAAATGTGTAACGCCCGAAAACGATTGCCGCGTCACCGTAAATTTTCACCATCTTTTCCGGCATTTTTTCGATGTATTCGCCCGTGCCGCCCGCGATGTTTTTGGCGAAAGCGTCAGCCGAAAAATTTCGCGTTTTCGGCAAACCCGTGCTGCCGTCGCGCGGTTTGTCGAGTGCGGTCAGTTGTCCTTCGGCGATAAAAAGAGCGCGAATCGCGTCGGCGTTTTTCGCCCGCATCGCTTCAAAAAGTTTGTCGGCAATCGCTCCGGCGGCTTGCTCATCAGTCGGTTTCTCAATATGAGAATTCGCAATGCGCGGCGCGATTTCGTTGAGCCATTTGTCCAATTCCGTCTGCGCGTAATATTTTCCTTTGAGCATCACGCCCGCGCGGTTTTCCGTCGCGGAAATATTTGCCAGAGGGTTTGCGTTTAATAAAATCAAATCGGCGCGTTTTCCTTTTTCAATCGTGCCGACTTTATCAAGCGTTCCGAAAAACATTGACGGATTTTTTGTTCCGGCTTCGAGCGCGGCGTAGTTTGAAAGTCCGGCATCGGCGAGTGCTTTGAGTTCGCGGTGCTGTGAAAAACCGTAGAGAAACAGAAATTCGGGCGAATCGGAACCCGCCATAATTTTTCCGCCCGCATCATAGATCGCTTTGATTATTTTGTCGCGGATCGCAATCCAGCGGGCGCGTTTTTCTGCCGGAACTTCGTTGATAAAACGCGATTTTTTGTAGAAATTAAACCACTGTTCCTGCACCGATTTCGGGTAAAATTTAAAATCGGGCTGAGCGCGGATTGATTCTTCCGAACGCGGCAGACCGAAACTGTTTTTCATAAAATGCTGTGTCGGGTTGACGTAAGGATTCGCGGCGACCGTGCGTTTCGCTAAATCGGCAATCTTGCTTTCATCAACGTAATCAATGCTTTCCCAGTTTTTCGGATTGGAAATATAAAGATCGGAGACCGAACCTTTAATCGGCGAGTCGTCCTTGAGAATCATTTCGAGATAACCGTCGAGATGCTCGATTTGTTGTCGCGCCTTTAATGCTCTTTCAACTCCGACGAAACGGCTGTCGGCGTGTCCAACGACTTTTATATTTAATTTCGCCGCTTCGTCAATTGCCGCTTCATAAACTTCCGGTTTGATGAAGGTCGTGATTTTTATAAAATCATAACCCGCCGCTTTCGATTTTCTGACGGCTTCGCGCGCTTCGTCCGCCGTGTTGACGACAAAATTATTGCCCTGCTCTTTGCCGGTCAGATGCGGACTCGCCGAGTAAATCGTCGGCGCGATGATTTCGCCGCGCGCGGATTTTTCTCGTAAGATTAATTGCTCCGGCGTTCCAATCATCAGCCGAATCGTCGTCACGCCGTTAGCAATCATTATCTTTAATTCGTCTTCGGCAATCGAATCAGGATAATCGTCGCCGTCCGAAAGCAGATGCGTGTGCATATCAACTAAACCGGGAATCAGATATTTTCCTCTGGCTTCGATGATTTGCGCGTCCTTCGGAATTTTTACTTTCCTGCCGATTGCGACGATGATACCGTCGCGCACCAAAACCGTCTGGTTTTCCAGAACGCGCTCTTTGTCCATCGGAATCACGTTCACGTCTGTAAAGGCGACGGTTTGCGCTGAAATTGCTATAAAACCGAATAAAATCGAGATGAATACGAATAATAGATTTTTCATTTTGTGTCTTCTACAAAGATTGAATTTCGAGTTTCGCGCTTGAAACTTTTACGCTGACAATTAATTGTTAGCCTGTCTAAAAAATTTGCGACGGCAAGATTTTCCTTTACCTACGCTAGCGTTTCAGCTCAGCCGGATTCACCGGCAAACGGCGAATCCATTTTCCGGTCGCGGCGAAAATCGCGTTGCAGACGGCGGGCGCGACGACCGGAACCGGCTGCTCGCCGATGCCCGACGGATATTCTTCGCTCGGAACGATAAAGGTTTCGACGCGCGGCATTTCGTTGATTCGCAAAACTTCAAAATCGCCGTAACTGCTCTGGTCAGCCGCGCCGTCTGTAAAGGTTATGCGACCGCGCAAAACCGGATTCAAACCCCACGCGATGCCGCTTTCGATTTGTCCTTCGAGTCCTAAAGGATTGACGACCTGCCCGCAGTTGACCGCGGTCACGATGCGGTGAACGCGCACATCGCCTTTATCTCCGACCGAAACTTCCGCCACCTGCGCCAGACAGGTCGAGCCGTGATAAATGTTGCAGGCAATTCCGCGCCCGAAGCGTCGCCCGTTTTCCTCTCGCAGCGGTTTCATCAAATCACCGCGCTCGGCAGCGAGCCGTAAAACTTCGGCGAGCTTTCTGCGGTCGAGATTAAACGGTCCGACTTTTACTGTATCTAATGGCTGCATCAATTGGAGGCGAAAATCGAGCGGATTTTGTCCCGCCGCGTGCGCCGCTTCGTCAACGAAACATTCGCGCGCGAAAATGTTTTGCGGATAGCCGACGGCGCGCCACGGTCCGGTCGGCACGGGCGAATCAAGATGGTGATATTCGATTTGCAAAGCGGGAAAAGAATACGGATTGTCGAAGCCGCCCCAAGGCACGAACGATTTGGCGTATTCGGCGGCGTTGAGCGTCGGCGGTCCGAGAATCGAAAGATCGGAACTCGCGGTTCGGTGCGTCCAGGCGACGATTTTTCCTTTCGTCAATCCGGCGGTCAGGCGGCAGGCGGTGTGCGAATGGAAATATCCGTGTTTCGTATCGTCAGCCCGCGTCCACAAAACTTTCACCGGCGCGCCCGCCGCTTTGGACAACTCGACCGCTTCCATCACGTAATCAACAAAAAGCCGCCGCCCGAACGCGCCGCCCATCAGCGGAACGTGAACGCGAACTTTGCTCGGCTCGATTCCCAAAAGTTTGGCGGCTTCTTCCTGCGCGCGTTCCGGCGCTTGCGTTCCGACCCAAATTTCGCACCCGTTGGCGGATGCGTCCGCCGTGCAGTTCATCGTTTCAAGAGGCGCGTGCGCCTGATGCGGATATTCGTAAGTCGCTTCCAATTTGATTTCAGCGGAATCAAAAGCGGCTCGTGCGTCGCCCGCTTTGCGCGTTACAAATCCTTCGCGGTCGAGCGCCGAATGAAGCTGTTTTGAAAAATTCTCAGAGCTGAAATCTTTGTGCGCTCCCTTATCCCAAACTACCTGCAAAAGCTCGCGCCCTTTCATCGCCGCCCAAGTGTTGTCGGCGAGAACGGCGACGCCGCTCGAAAGACCTTTTGAAACGGGCAGAACCGCGCGAACTCCGGCGACTGATTTCGTTTTACTATCGTCCCAACTCAGAGCTTTGCCGCCCAGAACCGGAGAACGCTCGACGACGGCGACGAGCATCCTGGGAATTTTTACGTCGCAGCCGTAAACAGCCGCGCCGCGCGCTATTTTCGGCGCGTCAATACGGTTGACTCGCTTGCCGATATAACGAAAATCTTTTGCGGCTTTGAGCGTCGGTTTTTCCGGCACGGGCAATTTGGCGGCGGCGGCGGCGAGCTTTCCGTAACTCAATTTTTTGCCGGTCGGAACGTGCAAAACCGCGCCGTTTTCCGCGCGGCAAGCGTCAGGCTGAACGCTCCACGTTTGCGCCGCCGCAGCGATAAGCATTTCACGGGCGGCGGCTCCGGCGCGGCGAAACAGGGCAAAAGTTCCGTAAACGCTGCCGCTGCCGCTTGTCCGCATCCGAACATCTTTAAATCGCTCGCCCGGTTCGGCTTGCTCAAGCTCGACGCGCGCCAAATCAACTTCCAGCTCGTCCGCCAGCATCATCGGCAAAACCGTGCGCACGCCCTGACCCATTTCCATTCGCGTGACGGTAATAAAAATTCGTTCGTCCGGCTGAATTCGCAAAAAAACGTTCGGGGCGAAATTCTGCACCGTTTTTACTGAAAGAGTTTCGGCTTTTGCTTTTGTCGGCAGGTGAAATGAAAGCAGCAAACCGGCGCCTGCCGCGACGCTCGATTTGAGAAAAAAACGGCGACTTAATTTCGTATCCTCGCTCATTTATTCGCCTCCAAAACCTGGCGTTTAATCGCTTGCCGGATTCGCCCGTAAGTGCCGCAGCGACAAACAAGTTCGCTCATTGCCTCATCAATATCCGCATCGGTCGCTTTCGGTTTTTCCCGCAAAAGCGCGGCGGCGGTCATAATCATTCCCGCCTGGCAATATCCGCATTGCGCCACGTCTTCTTCGACCCACGCGCGCTGGCACGGATGCGTTCCGTCTTTCGATAAACCTTCAATCGTCGTGTAAGATTTTCCGTTTGCTTCAAGAGCGGTAATCTGGCACGAACGGACGGCTTTCCCGTTTTGATGAACAGTGCAGCTTCCGCAAATGCCGAGACCGCAGCCGTATTTGGTGCCGGTCAAATCGAGCGTGTCGCGCAAAATCCATAAAAGCGGCGTGTCGGGCGCGGATTTGATTTTTTCTTTTTTGCCGTTGATTGTTAAAGAAACAGTTTTCATTTCGGTCTCCAATCCAAATTTTGATTAAACTGCGCGAATCCAGCCGTATTGCGTATTCGAGGGCTGCGTTCCGGCGGCGCGATATTTTTGCTTTAATTTAGTGACGTAATCCGACGGAATCGCGTTCATTTTTGCCTTCACGTCAATGCCGTAGACTTTCGCCGAATTCAGACCCAAAATTTTTGTCTTAACTTTGTCGGTCAGCGGTTTGAATTTAAAACGCTTGACAAAATCGTCGGGCATTTTCAAACGCCGGAACGCTTCGATTTGCCACTGCGGGCTGCCCCACCAAATCGAATCCGTTCCCCAGAGAACGTGATCTTCGCCGAATGCGTCGAGCATTTGTCCGAGCATAAACGCGCAGAGTTTCGGCTGCGTAATCGCCGTCATTCCGAACGTCGTTCCCAAATCCATATAAACATTTTTCATCTTCGGATTGCGCTTTCGCATCTGGCATAAATCCGTAATCCAAGGCACATTCGTCTTCGTTTTGAAATCGTCATTGACCGCTTCCATCGCGTCGCGCACGCCTTTGAAACCGGCGTGGTAAATCAGAAAATTCAAATCGGGAAAATCCTTCGCCGCTTTCTCGACATCCTTCGGGCTGGAATGTTCGATTTCCCAACCGGGCAGCGGCAAGCCTTTATGGACGGCAATGTTTTTGATGCCGATCTTTCGGGAGTATTCATAAAACGGATACGCGACTTTTTCGTCGTCCATCCACCAGCCGACGCTGCCGTCGGCGAGCGGTTGTCCCGGATAACCCTTCCACGCTTCAGGTTTAAGCTGCTCGAATTGCCGGTGCATTGATTCGAGTTCGGATTTGCCGAGATCGGGCGAGAAAGTGCCGTGCGCGAGCAGGCGGCGCGATTGCGCCAAGCCGTTGATTTCGCCTCTGGTTTCAAACATCTCGGCGGGCGTGAGAACATTTTGCGAGTCGGTTTTCGCGGG
>CBDUBY010000177.1:0-7288 GCA_965365505.1 uncultured Pyrinomonadaceae bacterium
CTTCGACGACCTTGAGCGGCGGCGAGGCGCAGCGCATAAAACTCGCCAAAGAATTATCGAAACGCGCCACGGGAAAAACGATTTACATTCTCGACGAGCCGACGACCGGCTTGCATTTCGCGGACGTTCACAAACTGCTCGACGTGCTGCAAAGATTGGTTGACACGGGCAATACGGTCATCGTCATCGAGCATAATCTGGACGTGATAAAATCCGCCGACTACATTATTGACCTCGGACCCGAAGGCGGCGCGAACGGCGGCAAGGTTGTCGCGCAGGGAACGCCCGAAGAAGTGGCACGCGTGAAAAAATCTTATACCGGACAGGCTCTGAAGGAGTTACTTAGATAACGGAAATCGCACTCTGAGTCAGAAACCCGCGCGTGAGAAAAGGTGGAACAGGATTATTGATTAACTTCACAACCTGTGCTCACGCGCGAGTTTCTAATTTTTATCCGCCTGAACTAATCGCCGGAACTTCTATTTTAGTGTCCGGCGTTTTGATTTCCGGCGGCGTTGTATCAATCAACTGCATTAGTAGACTGATACGAACCTCCAACCGCTGAAATCCGCCGATGAACTCGGTCGTGCGTTTGAAATCTTTTGCTCGGAGTGTCGTTAAAATCGGATTCAAATTATAAAAGCCGTTGATGCCGCCGTAAGCGTTGATGACCATTTCGCCCTGCCGCAGCGTGCCGTCGTTGCGGTAGCGGGCAACGACGGCTGAGGCTTCGACGAATTCGTTTATCGGCTGCGTCATCGGCTCGATGATTGAGAACGACTGCTCCGGTTCGATTTCCCCGAGCGTTATCGCAAGCTGCATCAGGTTCGACATATCTTCTAAATTTTCCGCCGGCTGCGGCACGAGTATGCGGGCTTGTTCGAGCACGGCTAAAGTTTGCTTTTTATTTTCCGCCGGATTTTTTAGGTAGATGCTGCTTGCCAACTGAATCAGATACGAAAAGCGTGAGGCTTCGTTTGGAAGTTGATTTATTAATAAATTCGCTTCGTCAAATTTTCCGTTCGTCATTGCCTGCGAAATTAAACCGTAAGTTATCTGCGTCAGGTAATTTTCCGTTTCCTCTTGCGACATTTTGCTTGTGATAATTTTTTGCGCCTGCGCGACATTGCCACTTTGCGCTGCTTTTTCAGCGGCGGCGTAATACATTTGGCTGCGAAACGATTCGGAGAATTTTTCGGCTTCGGCGAGAAGTTTTTCCGGCGACGGCTCGCTTTCCATCAGTTTTTCGTAAGCCGCATATTCGCGCCGTTCGGCGGAATTTTCCAGTTTTGCAATCCGCTTTTTAATTGTGGCGACATTCTCCGGCGAATACTTTTCGATAATCGGCATCAGCGATTCAAATTCGTAGCCGTATTCTTCGTCGGCTTTCAAAATGTTGCGGACGACGAGGCTCGTCAAATCGCGCAGTTTCTTTTCATCAATCTTCAATGGCTTTTCACCTTCTTCGGGTTTTTTTCCGTATTGCGAAATGAAACTCGTGGCGATGCTGAAGTCCTGGTTCAGTTTGTCGAAATCGGTCGCCAATAATTTGTCGGCAACTTCTCCGGCAAATTGAGCGGCGAGTTCCGGGTCTTTGGTTCTGAGTTTTTCGATGAGCGAGATGGCTTCGTAGGTCACACCCTTTGCCATACTTTCACGAATCAATTTTAATGCGCGCTGCGGATTTTGCTCGCTGACGCGGTTGATAAGAGTTTGTTCAAAATAGATTTCGTTCTGGACGAATTGCCCGCTGGTCGGCTTTTTCATTTCTTCAGGATTTGACAGAATCGCCATAATTTTCGGCGGGCGCGATTTGTAAAAAGCCTCAAGCGCAAGCTCGGCATCGCGGGCGGCAATCGCCGTCAAAATTTCCTGGCGCGGCGAAATGCCATTGATTAAACCGTAAAGCAAACTCGCCTGTTTTTTGTTCGCTTCGGCTTGCGTTTGCGCTGCAACTAATTCATTGACAGCGATTTGAAAAAATTCACGGGCGCGTTTTTCGTCGTAACGCCAGAAACCTTCGCCGAGTTTTATAGCAACCAGAGCGCGGTTTTCGGCAAGCCGCAACGCTTCCGCATCTTTGGCGATTTGCTCGAACAAAGCGATTTGCTGCTTTTCAATTTCTAAGTTTTTTTTGGGAGTCGGGACAGAAATTGCGGGCTGCTGAGCGGCAGCGCAAACCACCGAAAAAGCGGCGATCAACGAAATCAAAAATGCGCGTTTAATCAAAAACATCTTTATCCTCCAAAAGTTCAGGCGTCGAAGACATACTTCCTATGCCATTCTAAAAGAGTAACGATAATAAAGATATATTTTTGCGGCGGAACAGGAAAATTATTTTCTACCGAATCGCTTGAATCATTTCCTCGACGGCTTTGTAAAGCCCGACGAAAACGGCGCGGGAAACAATGTTATGTCCGATGTTAAACTCAGCGATTTCGGGAATGGCGGCGAGTGCGCCGATATTGCGATAGGTCAAACCGTGTCCGGCGGCGACCATCAAGCCGAGCGATTGGGCGCGGGCGGCGGTGCGTTTGATGCGCTCGATTTCGGCACGGGCTTTTTCAAATCCTTCGCCGTGCGCGGCGCGTGAAGATAAAGTCAGTTCGGCGTATTCGGCAGTGCAAAGTTCGATTTGCTGCGCGCCTGCTTCTTTAGCGGCTTCGATTTGCTTAATCTCAGGGTCAATGAAGATGCTGGTGAAAATCCCGGCTTCGCGCAGACGATTGATTGCCCTGCGAACATCATCCGAATTATTCACGACATCCAAACCGCCTTCGGTCGTAATCTCGTTCGGGTTCTCGGGAACTAAAGACACGGCGTCGGGTTTGGTTTGAACGGCGATATTTATCATCTCGTCATTCGTCGCCATCTCGACATTTAAATACGTCGTGACGACTTCGCGCAAAAGGGAAATGTCGCGGTCTTGAATATGGCGGCGGTCCTGTCGAATGTGAACCGTGATGCCGTGCGCTCCGGCTTGCTCGCAGACGACCGCTGCCGTGATAATGCTCGGCTCGATGGTTTTTCTGGCTTCACGAATCGTGGCTACGTGGTCAATGTTAACGTTTAGTTTTGCTGGCATGAGAATAGATTGCCACAAAAAGGCACAAAAATCACAAAGAGAAAACCATAATTCTTTGTGATTTTTGTGCCTTTTTGTGACTTTAACTATTTATCATAAACTCCGTGTTTAGCGTTGCGGCGAATTTGGTTTAATTCGGTGAACATCCGGCGCGTGTCGCGCAACACGCTGACCTTTGAGCCTTCGACGTTGTTCCAGCGGACTGGAATTTCCTTGAGGCGCAAATTGTGATACGCGGCGACGAACAAAAATTCGACATCGAAGCCGAAGCGGTCAATCGTCATCGCATCGAGCAGCGGGCGAAACTTCTTCATATTGAACGCCTTGAAACCACACTGCGTATCGGCGAACGGCAAGCCTGACATCGTTTTGATAACCAGGTTCATTACCTTTCCGCCTTGCTCGCGCCGCCACGGTTGATGCGTTCCGATTAACGTTCGGTCAAGCGCGCGAGAACCGAATGTGACATCGTAATCGCCATTTTGAATCGGTGCGACGAGCTTCGGCATTTCCTCAATCGGCGTTGATAAATCAGCGTCGGAAAAAACTGCAATATCGGCGCGGGCGGCGAGCAAGCCGGTTTTGACGGCATAACCTTTGCCGCGATTGGTTTCGTAACGGATTACTTTTGTTTGTATTTCGGGAAATTGAAGCGCGGCAGCTTCGGCAACGGCGGCGGTGTCATCCTTTGAACCATCGTCAACGACAATCAGTTCAGCGGGAATTTTCTCGCGCTCGATGTAAGCGAGTATTTGCTTTATCGAATCGCCGAGCCGGGCTTTTTCTTCGTAAGCCGGAACAATAATGGAAATCGCTAGCTTCATCTGACAAGATGCTAATGGTAAATTCTTGCCGGTAAAAAGTAAATCCGAATCGAACATATTTTTAACTCCTGATAAAACAGTTTCCCGATTCGGTAAATAAAGACACGAGCGGAAAAAATATATGCAGACTCGCGGCTAGCTTTGGCGACAACCGAGGGCTGACTTTTGACAACTAATTTGTGATATAATTTTCGAAGGTTGGAGCGCAAAGTAAATGAGCAGAAAGTTTAGCATTATCGCAATTATACTGGTTATTGTCGGCGCGGTCGTCGGCGGAATTTTCGGCAGGTTGCCGATTACTACGTCGGCTGATTCGACGCTGACGAAAGAAAAAGTTGTCGCCGATTATCGTGAGGCTCTCAACGTAATTGACGAAGGTTACGTGAGCGAGATTGATCACGAAAAAGTTTCCGAAAGCTCAATTCAGGGAATGCTCTGGACGCTCGACCCGCATTCGTCGTTTTTTACGCGCGATGAGTTTCGTAAACTTTACGAAGACCAGTCCTCGCAATTTTACGGCATCGGAGTTTCGATTTTGCAGCATCGTGACGGCGTGTATGTTCAGTCAATCATTCCGAATACGCCCGCCGATAAAGCCGGTCTGCGTTACGGCGACAGATTTCTGGAAATCGAAGGCAAGGATGCGAAAAAATATACGAGCGCGGAAGTTTCCAAAAACGTGCGCGGCGAGCGCGGCACGCCGGTCAATATAAAAATCGGGCGCGCCGGACAGGAAAAGCCGCTCGAATTTACCATCGTGCGCGGCGGCGTTCCACTGCCTTCGATTCGCAATTATTTTATGTTGCCGAACGGTGTCGGCTACGTCGGTTTCACAGGCGGTTTTCAGGAAACTTCAGCCGATGAATTGGATGCGGCAATTGCGGAATTGAAAAAACAGGGAATGAAAAGCCTTTTGCTGGATTTACGCGGAAATCCCGGCGGACTGCTTCAACAAGCGACCGAAGTTGTCAGCCGATTTGTTCCGCGCGGTCAAACCGTCGTTTCGGTCAAAGGTCGTTCGCGTTACGCGCAATCGCAGGAATTACGCGCCGTCGGCGATAAAACCGAAGATTTGCCGCTGGTCGTGATGATCAACGGCGGTTCGGCTTCGGCTTCGGAAATTGTTGCGGGCGCGGTTCAGGATTATGGTCGCGGTCTGATTGTCGGCTCGGACAGTTTCGGCAAAGGTCTGGTGCAGAGAGTTTTTCCGCTGCCGTTCGGCACGGGTTTAACTTTAACGACAGCCAGATATTATACGCCATACGGACGCTCTTTGCAGAAAGATTATTCGAGCGGTTCGATCTACGATTATTATACGAATCACGACGAAGATGAATCCGCCGCTGACCAGAAACCGAAACCCGTCGAAAATCCTGTGAAAACTGCGGGCGGCAGAGTTTTCAACAGCGGACGCGGCATCGAGCCGGATTTAAAAGTTCCCGCGCTCGCCTTTTCGCCTTTGCGTTTCCGTCTGAACGACGCGGCGTTTTTCTTTGTTCGCCAGCTCATCGCCGGACAAATCAAAGGTTTTGAGAATATGAAGGTTGAAAGACAGAACTATAATCAAACAGTCGAACCGACCGATTTGCAAATCAACGACAAATTGCTCGAAGCGTTTCGCGCCTTTGTCGCCAAAGATAAAGAAAACGGTTTGACGGCGGAAAATATCAACAGCCAACTCGATTACGCCAAATCGCGCATTCGTCAGGAACTCGCCACCGCCAATTATTCAGACGAAGCCGGTCGGCAGGTTTTACTGGAAAACGACCCGCAAATTTTGAAGGCGATTGAGGCTGTTCCCGAAGCGAGAAAGTTGATGGGAACTTTCACGGCGAATAAATAAAAAGTCATAATTTCAATTTTAACTTTCCCAAGTCGAAAATGTTTTCGACTTGGGATTTTTAGTTTATTTATAAGTTTTGCTTTTCGCAAACTTTACAAGAAGTGCTTTTCCCATCAAAATTTAATTTCGGAATTTTTCGTCTTTTAGGTTTTGATGAAGTAAAATGATTTCAACGGATTGATTTATGTATAAACAAATCGGACTCATCACCGGCGGCGGTGACGCTCCCGGATTAAATGCGGTTATCAGAGCGGCGGTGCGAACAGCTATCCGCGAGTTCGGAATGAAATGCGTCGGCATCGAAGACAGTTTTGAAGGTTTGATCGGCGAAACGCAGACGATGAAGCTGACGACGAAAAGCGTCGGCGGAATTTTGCCGCGCGGCGGAACGATTCTCGGCACGCGCAACACCGGAAGTTTCTGCTGCTTTGTGGACGGCAAAGCCGTTTTTCCCGAAGAGGCGATTCAAGAGGCGATTACAAATTTAAAGAAACTAGAAATAGAAGCTCTCGTCGTCATCGGCGGCGACGGCACTCTGGCAATCGCGCAGGAATTTTACAAGCGCGGCATTCCGGTTATCGGCGTTCCGAAAACGATTGACAACGATTTGGCGGCGACCGAGTTGACGTTCGGATTTATGACCGCGATTGATATTGCGACCGAAGCTCTCGACCGGCTGCACACGACCGCCGCGTCGCACGACCGCGTGATGATTTTGGAAGTGATGGGCAGGCATACGGGCTGGATTGCGCTGCACGCCGGACTTGCGGGAAGCGCGGATATTATTCTCATTCCCGAAATTCCTTTTTCCTTTGAATCAATCGTTCAGAAAATACAAGCCCGGGAAAAAAGCGGTTCGCGTTTTACGAACATCGTCGTCGCCGAAGGCGCGACCGAAATCGGAAAATCGGAAATTTACAAAGCGGCAGGCAATGTTAAAACCGCGCCGCGTCTCGGCGGAGTCGGCGATTACGTCGGTCACATGGTCGAGCAGATGACCGGCAAAGAATCGCGCTGCGTCGTGCTCGGACATCTTCAGCGCGGCGGCAGTCCGAACGCTTTCGACCGAATGCTCGGAACGAATTTCGGCGCGTGCGCGGTTCGCGCTCTGGCAAACGGACAGGCTGGAAAAATGGTCGCTCTGCAAGCCGGAACCGTCGTTCCCGTGCCGCTTTCGGACGCCATCGCCAACATTAAAAATGTTTCGATTGACGGGCAATTAGTCCGCACGGCGCGTGACATCGGAATTTCATTTGCCGCGCCGAAAGAAGCAAAATTGTAATTTCAGTTCAAAGATTAAAGTTTAAAGCCGTTATTTTGTGAACCTTGAACTTTTGCCTTTGAACTTTGAACTTTTATTTATGGAAGCAATCAGAAGCAAAATACTGGCAGAATTAGCCGAACTTGAAAACGAGTTGCGCTTTAAACTGCCGAAAGAAATTCAAAAGGCGCGTGAATTCGGCGATTTGAAAGAAAACGCTGAATATAAGGCTGCGCTTGAACGTCAGAAAATGGTGATGGCGCGCGTCGTCCAAC
>CBDUBY010000178.1:0-7271 GCA_965365505.1 uncultured Pyrinomonadaceae bacterium
GAAGCCGCCCGACCATATCCATATTTATCATCGCCACGGTTTTGTTAAGCGGAAACGCCGGATTGTTGACGTAAAATTTCGAGCCTAACAAACCTTCTTCCTCGCCGCCGAACGCGATGAAAATTATCGTTCGTTTGTTTTTCCGTTCCTGCGAAAATTGACGGGCGAGTTCGAGCATTGCCGACACGCCCGAAGCGTTGTCGTCCGCGCCGTAATGAATCTCTTTCGAGTTCGCCGCCAAACTTCCCGCGCCGCCTCTGCCCAAATGGTCATAGTGCGCGCCGATAACGATGGCTTCGTTTTTCAAAGCCGCGTCCGTGCCTTCCAAAATGCCGACGACGTTGTATGCGTCAGCCGATTTTTTGATCAGATTGATTTTGAAAGCGACGACGGCTTTGGAAACAATCGGCGGATTTGCGTCGGCTGTGCCTTTCGCTTTGGCGATAAATTTCGCTTCTTCGTTTTTCAATCCGGCTTCGTCAATTCCCAAAATATCCGCGCCGGTTTTGCGCGAAACCAGCAGCGTCGGCAGAGCTGCTTCGCCGCTCGCGTGGTCGTATTTTAACTGCGCCAATCGGTCGTCTTCGAGCTTTGCTTCGCGCGAAATCAAAATCAAAGCGTTCGCGCCTTTTTCTTTAGCGATAAGAGCTTTAGCGTGAGCGTTAAAACGCGCAAACGGCGAATGCGGGCTGTCGTTTTCCGGCGTTCCGTCAAACGCGACGACGATTCTGCCATTGATGTTTTGGTTGGCGTAATCATCGTATTTCGGCTCGCTCGACGCGATGCCGTAGCCGACGAAAACGACCTGCGTATTTCCAATCTCAGCGTTCGGCGAAAACGCGGCGGGCTTGAAAGCCAACTCGTCATTGAACGTCATTTTTTGCCCGTTGTTTTGCGCAACGTCCAAACTGAAAGTGTTTCCCGCGCCCATTTCAACGCCGGTGACAAATGGAAAAGTTTGCAAAAAATTCGCGTTCGCTTTGCCTTTGGTCGTCTGTGAAGAACCGGCTTTGAGTTTGTAGTTGGCAAACATGTTGGCAATGTAGCCCGCCGCATACGTCGCGCCCGTTTCGCCCGTGCGCCTGCCTTCCAACTTCGTGGAAGCAAGATATTCGACGTGCGTTCGCAGATTTTTCTCGCTCGCGCCCGATGTCTGCGTTTGCGCCTTTTGCGCCGTTGCGCTGACGACGAACGATAGTAAAAGTAAAAGACTTAAAAATTGCTTTTTCATAAAATTACTCAACCCAATCGGCAATGAAAACATTCGTGTCGCCCGCTTTCGCCGCGTTTCTGTTCGAGGCGAAAACCAATTTCTTGCCGTCGGGCGAGAACATCGGAAAGCCATCGAAACTTTCGTTAAATGTAATTCTTTCCAAACCTGTGCCGTCAACATTTATTAACGCCAAATCGAAATTGCGTTTGCGTGGGTCGGTGGCGAAATAGTTGGTGCAGAAAATAATGCGCTTGCCGTCGGGCGTGAAAAACGGCGCGAACGAAGCGGCGTTTAATTTTGTCACCTGGCGTTTGTTCGTGCCGTCGGCGTTCATCGTCCAAACTTCAAACGTGGTCGGGACAATCAAATGCTGCGCGAGCAAATCTTTGTATTTCTTGATGTCTTCCGGCGTAGTCGGATGCGAAGCGCGATAGACGATTTGTTTCGAGTCGGGCGAGAAAAACGCGCCGCCGTCGTAACCCAATTCGGTTGTCAGCCGTTTAACGTTCTTGCCGTTTTTGTCCATCGAATACAAATCGAGGTCGCCGTCGCGTTCCGACGTAAAAATGATTTGCTTGCCGTTCGGCGAAATCGTCGCTTCCGCGTCATAGCCTTTGGTATTCGTCAGTTGTTTGATTTTCTTGCCATCGGCGTTCGCCGTGAAAATGTCGTATTCAGGATAAATCGCCCAAACGTAGCCCTTGCTCATATCAGGATTCGGCGGGCACTCTTTGCCGCCAAGATGCGTCGAGCCGTAGAGAATTTTTTTGTCGCCTTTGAAAAAATAAGAACAAGTCGTGCGCCCGTCGCCGTTTGAAACCATTCGCTGATTTGTGCCGTCGGCGTTCATTGTGTAAATCTGGTCGCAGCCGCGATTGTCGCGTTTCGACTGGAAAATTAATTGCTTGCCGTCGAACGACCAATACGCTTCGGCGTTTTCTCCGCCATTGGTTAATTGTTTGATGTTTTTGAAATGCTTTTCGCCTTCGACGGTAAAATCGTCGTCCAGCGAGAGAGCGAAAAATGATTCGTATTCAAACAAGCCGAGTTTAATTTCCATTCCGCCGTGCGCCGTTGCGGAAGTTGCTGATATTACTAAAACAAAAACTAATGCGAGTAAAAATTTCATAATAATTTCTCAAGTAAAAAGAGATTTTTCACAATTCTAACATTTTTCGCGGCGGTTTCAGGAATTGGAATTTAATGAAAAAGACGGATGAAAAGGATTCGCCGAACTTATAAGCGGTTTAAAGATTAAAAATCCCAAATCGAATTGAATTCGATTTGGGATTTTAGGGTATAAAACTCGAAATTTAATACTAAACTGCTGCCGCGCCCATCGCGTCGTTGTAAAAGCGATAAATTTCGTTGAAATCGCGCAGCGAGCGATTTAGCACTAACGGAAGCTGGCTGATGTCGTTTGAGTTGACGATTAAATTCAGGTTTCGCAAAAATGCGTCGTGTGCGTTCATCGTCACGCCGCCGTCTTCGATTAGAACAAAGAACAAACGCCGTCTTTCTGCCGCGTTCATCGCATTGACTTTTTGCTGAAGAATCGCCGCGCCGCCGAATTCCGCCGCGAAATCGGGCGATAAAATCAGAATTTCGGTTTTGCCTTCGCGCAGCCGCTCGTTTGCCTGCGCGGGCGTTTGCGCCAGATAAACTTTGAAACCCGCGTCAACCAGAACCTTCGCCGCCGCGTCGCGTTTTTGTCCGAGACACAAAACGACGCGGCGCGGTTTTTCGGTCGCTTCGTCGCTCGACTCCAGAATCTTGTTCTCCGTCTGCAGTGCCGATAAAAGGGAACGCAGAGCCGAGTTTATTTCGACTTCCTTTTCCTTTGCCGCAAATTCCTGTTTATTTTCTTCAACTGCGGGCGCAGGCGCGTTTTCCTGCAACTGCTTGACGGTCGAAGCGTCTTTCGCGCCCGGCGCGACGCGAATCAAGTTTTGACAGCGCGGGCAGCGAACGGTGAAATTTCCGCCCGGAATCTTTGCCTCGTCGAGTTGTAAAGAAACGGAACAATTATCGCAACGTATTATCATAAATTTGTTTTTGATTTTTGATTTTTGATTTCTGGATAAGGAAGATTCTTTAAATTTTTTGCGAAGCAAAAATCCGCCTCCAATCAAAAATCAAAAATTCATTATTCAATCATATTCAGAACCGAGTGCGCCGAATTTGGAGACGGCGGCGGCGCGACTGGCGCGGATTGAACCGGTTTCTGCGGCGCGGCATTAATAAAATCTTCAGTCGAAGCCAGCCCTTTCAATTGCAGCAGCAAATTGTTTTGATTTGTCGAAAACGAAAGTCCGTCTTCGAGCGAGATGACGTTGGTTTCAATCATCCGGCGCAGAACCGTATCGAAATCCTGCATTCCGTCAATCTGCCCGTCGCGCATCGCGTCAAGTAAACTCTTTCCGTTTTCTTCGCCTTTTTCGATATATTCGCGCGTTCGCTGATTGGATTTGAGAATCTCGACCGCCGCGACGCGCCCTTTGCCTTCGGCGCGCGGAATCAGACGCTGCGAAACAATATAGCGGAAGGTTTGCGCGAGTCTGGTGCGAATGATTTTTTCCTCGTTTTTCGGATACATCCCAATAATTCGGTCAACTGTTTTCGCCGCGTCAATCGTGTGCAAGGTTGATAAAACGAGATGCCCGGTTTCCGCCGCTTCGAGGGCGATTTCCGTCGTTTCCAAATCGCGCATTTCGCCGACCAGGATAACTTTCGGAGCTTGTCGCAAAGCGGCTCTTAAGGCGGAACTGAAGTTTTTCGTGTCCGAACCGACTTCGCGCTGGTTAATCGTGCATTTTTTATGATTGTGCAGAAATTCTATCGGGTCTTCAATCGTCACGACGTGATAAGATTTCGTTTCGTTGATGCGATCAATAATGGCGGCGAGCGTCGAACTTTTGCCTGATCCGGTCGGACCGGTAATCAGCACGACTCCGTTGCGAAGTTCGCAAACGTCGGCGAGCTGCTGCGGCAAATTGAGCGAGTCGAACGTCGGCGTTTCAAACGGAATGACACGCATCACGATTGAGAACGAACCGCGCTGCTGAAAAATGTTCACGCGAAAACGACAGCGCGCCGGGAGACTGTAGCTCAAATCAGCCGTCCCGAATCGCGCTAACTGCGAAGCGGCTTCCGCGTTGTCGCGCAAAATCGCCATCGCAATCATTTCGGTCTGAAACGGCGTCAGCATTCCCAAACCGAGCGGCGAAGCCGAATAAAGACTGCCGCTGATTTCCACCTGCGGTTTTTGTCCGCACGAAAAATTCAAATCGCTAACATTGTCGGAGATAAGCAGCATCTGCTCAATAATCGGTGCTACGTCAAGCAAACTCATTGGTTGGAAACTCCTCGGAGAAAAAATCGGAAAAGGCAGGAAAAAGATTTCGTGTGCAAACGGCTATTTGTGACCGTTTTGTCATTTATATTTTTACGCGGATTCGAGGAAAAAAGCAAGTCATTTTTTTGCTATGCAAAACATTATTTATCGAGAGAGTTGTTTATTGCCAAGAATCGCTCGCATTTTTCGGCTGATTTCGTGCGGATCAGAAAGCAAATCGCCGATTATCGCCAGCGAGTCTGCGCCCGCCGCCAAAACTTCCGCGTAATTTTTTAAAGTAATTCCGCCGATAGCCACCAGCGGAAAATTACCGATGATTTCGCGCACTCGTTTGATGGTTTCAATCCCGACGACTTCTTCGGGATTCTCTTTAGTGCGCGTCGAAAAAACGGGACCGATTGCCACATAATTTATCGGAAGTCGAACGGCTTCAGCGGCTTGTTCGAGGTTGTGCGTCGAGAAACCGATTATCGCCTTTTCGCCTAAAATTCTTCGCGCCTGTTCCGGCGGCAAATCCTCTTGTCCCAAATGAACGCCGTCGGCTTTGAGAACCAGCGCGATGTCAACGCGGTCGTTGATAATTATTTTCACGTTTCGTTGCCGCGCGATTTTTAATATCTCTTTCGCGGTTTCATAAAACTCTTTCGGCGCGGCGTGTTTATCGCGCAGTTGAATGATTGTCGCGCCGCCTTCGATAAAACTTTGCACCTGCGCGGCAGGTGAAATTTTCGCCGGACGCGGGTCGGTAATCGGATATATTTTCGGAAGAATAAGGTTCATTAGTCTGAACTCTGGACTAATTTAAGGATTTAACCATCAGGAAACCGTCTTCGCCATTGTTGTAATATTTCGGCAGCCGTTGGACAACGGCGTAATCGAATGCGCGGTAAAGGCTTTGCGCGGCGCGGTTTGAAGCGCGGACTTCGAGCATTACGACGTTAATACCGCGCAGACGCAGCGCGTCTTCGGCGTGGCGCAAAAGTTTGTTCGCCAAACCGCGACGCCGATGTTCGGGCGCGACGCCGATGGTCGTGATGTGTCCGGTTCCGTCTTCGCGGTTCGTCATCACGAAAACAAACGCCGCCATTTGTCCGTTTGCGGTGACGGCGCGATAACTCAAGCTGCTCGGTTCGCCTAGAAGATATGCGAAAGTATGTTTCGTATAATTTTCGCCCGCTTTAAAACAGCGCAAATTTAATTTCAAAACTTCTTTCAATTGTTTATCGCTAAGCGGATGAATTTCATAAACGGTCGGCGGCGCAGGCACGATTGTTTCCGGCTCGAAAGCAATCGCCGGTGCAGCGAAGAAATTGCGAATTGATTGGAAAACCGCCATAAATTATTCGGGTAACTAAATAATTAACATACAGTCGCCGTAACTGTAAAAACGATAGCCGGATTCAACGGCGTGAGCGTAGACTCGCATCGTTAAATCATAACCGGCGAAAGTCGAAACAAGGACGAGCAGCGAAGACTGCGGCAAATGAAAATTCGTCAAAAGTCCGTTGATAACCTTGAATTTATATTCGGGCGTAATCGTTAAATCTGCCGAACGAGCGCCTGAAATAACTTTACCTCTCTCGTCAATCGCAGATTCTAAAGCCCGCGTCGTCGTCGTGCCGACGGCAATGATTCGACGATTTTCAGATTTTGCCTCGTTTAAAGTATTTGCGGTTTGCTCGGAAATCTCGCAGCTTTCGGGCATCACTCGGTGTTCGGACAAATCGGCGACGCGCACCGGTTCGAAAGTTCCGTAACCGACGTGCAAAGTTACTTCCGCAATCGTCGCGCCGAGGTCTTTTATTTCGTCTAAAATCTCTGTGGTGAAATGCAGCCCGGCAGTCGGCGCGGCGATTGCGCCGCGCTGTTTGGCGAAAACGGTTTGGTAACGATCTTTATCCACGCCCGTTATTCCGTCGCCGCGTTTGATATATGGCGGCAGCGGCGTCTGCCCGACAGCTTCTAAAAGCTCATCGAAATTTCCACCGTCGCTTCCAAATTTTACGATGACGCGGTTTTCTTCGGTTAGCTCTAAAACTCGCGCCGACAACTTTTCGCCGAAAATAATTTTTTTGCCGATTTTTAACCGCCGCGCTGGTCGCGCGAGCGTTTCCCAAGTTTGAGTTTCGACTTCACGAACCAGAAAAATCTCAACTCGCGCGCCGGTTTCGCTCGTGCCGAACAGACGTGCCGGAAAAACCTTTGTGTTGTTGAGAACAACGAGATCTCCTTTTTTTAGAAATCGCGGGAGATTGTAAAAATGCTCGTCCACAAAGTTTTTTGCCGCGCGGTCTACTGCTAACATCCGGGAATTTTCGCGTTTCTCTAAAGGATTTTGCGCGATGAGTTCTTCGGGTAAATCGTAATTGAATTCGGAAATTAACATAATAAAGAAACCACAGATTAACATAACGAGAGTTCAGAGTAAGGAAGAAAAGAAATTTAACCCGTGAAAAAACACAGCGGCGCAAAACAAAATAGCACCGAAAAAATTATTAAATAATACCTCGTGTCGCTTCGTGTTTTTCGTGATTCGTTTTGTTCTTTGTTCGTGCGGATGCCAAACAGAACGTCACAAATTCATACAGTTTTCTTACGCGCAATAAAATTAAATGCCTTATAAACTTTGAAATATCTGATGCTTTTGTTCGTGGAATAAATTTTGCTTCGATATAAGAAACCAGTTATCAGAGAATACGTTTT